>JAUIDL010000060.1 GCA_030428585.1 bacterium
ACCACCGAGAACTACATCAAGCGAACGCTCGTCAGCGAGTACCGTCGTCAGCACCGTGGTGGTAAAGGTAAGCGCGGTATGATTACCAAAGAAGAAGATGTGATCGACCAGCTGATTCCAGCCAACACGCACGACTTCTTGCTGTTCTTTACGAACAAGGGACGGGTCTTCCGCCTGAAAGCATACGAAGTTCCGGCTGCCTCATTGGCCGCAAAGGGCGTTGCTGCAGTCAACTTGTTGGCCCTCCAACCTGAAGAGAAAATTACATCAATTATCAAGCACGAAAAGAACGCAAGTGACGAAGGCTACCTGTTCATGGCGACCACCAAAGGCACCGTCAAAAAGACCCCGTTGAAGGACTACGCCAACATCCGTACTAACGGATTGATAGCCATCAAATTGGACGACGGAGACGAGCTGCGTTGGATCAAGAAAACGACCGGTCAGAGCGATGTTATAATTTCAACATCTGCCGGGCAAGCAATTCGTTTCAATGAGACCGATGCACGCCCAATGGGACGGGCTGCGCGTGGTGTTCGTGGCGTCCGATTGCGCCCACACGACAACGTTGTTGGTATGGACATCGTTGACGATGACAAAGCCATCCTGTTCGTGATTAGCGAAAACGGTTACGGAAAATTGACCAAGTCTGAGCTATTCCCAGCCCACCGCCGTGGTGGGGTTGGTATCAAAGCCGCCGTTGTGACAGCAAAGACAGGACCAATTGTCGCCGTCCGTACGCTGGATCAGAACACGACCGAAATCCTCCTGATTACAAACAAGGGTCAGGCGATCCGTGTCGGTATTAACGACATCTCAACCCTTGGTCGCACTACCCAAGGCGTCCGCATTATGCGCACCGCAGATGATGATAAAGTTTCGTCGTTTGGCTTCATCTCTGAAGAAGCAGAGCCAGAGGACGAGGAAGCAACTAAGTAGCGAGCACAAGGGAGGGCTGAAGCTATGGAAATCTTCTCACCGTATATAATCGCCGTCGCACTGGCATGGATTACGGCGCAAGCCTTTAAATACATCCACGCCAGCATCAAGGCGAAGAGTTGGAAGAACGTTAACCAGCTCTACCTATCAGGTAACATGCCGAGTGCCCACTCGGCTAGTGTGGTTGCTCTGGCGACGACCATCGGTGTCTTAGACGGCACAAACACTGCTGTTTTTGCGCTGGCTGTTCTTTTCGGCGCGGTCGTCATGTATGACGCCATGATGGTGCGTCGATCATCAGGTGAGCAGGGCGCGGCTTTAACTCGATTACTGACTGACATGAAGAGTCGCATTGCCATTCCTCGCGCCGCCAAAGGCCATTCACCGATTGAAGTCTTGGTTGGAGCGGCCCTTGGGTTTGCTATCGCAGCTGTTGTCTTGCTGTTTTTCTAGAAAAAACAAAGTTTCTGGAATTAACCTGTTGACCCCCGAGGTTTTTTCGCGTATAATTGAACGAGTCTGACCGACACGGTTCGGTCCCAACAGTTTTCAACGTGGAGTTGTAAGACAAAAGACAAGAACTTTGACAATTTAGTAGTGCAAACAAATTTGTTGCAACGCAAATCCCTGCAAGCAGGGTGTCATCGTACCTTCGGTACGCTGATATTTGCGCTGCAACTATCATCGTCAGTTTATTAATGTATATTGAGTCTTGTGTCTGAAAAAGCGACACATTTTATGGAGAGTTTGATCCTGGCTCAGGATGAATGCTGGCGGCGTGCCTAACACATGCAAGTCGAGCGGCAGCGGGTCGCTCACAATTTGCAAGAGTCAGAATATGACACCCGAAAGGGCTGGCATATCCTGCATCAGAAATATGAATTCTGATATAACTCGTGCATATTGTGAGCGATGCCGGCGAGCGGCGGACGGCTGAGTAACGCGTGGGAACATGCCCCAAAGTGAGGAATAACTGCCCGAAAGGGTAGCTAATGCCGCATATGGTCTTCGGATTAAAGGATTTATCCGCTTTGGGAGTGGCCTGCGTACGATTAGATAGTTGGTGAGGTAATGGCTCACCAAGTCGACGATCGTTAGCTGGTCTGAGAGGATGACCAGCCAGACTGGAACTGAGACACGGTCCAGACTCCTACGGGAGGCAGCAGTGAGGAATCTTGCACAATGGGCGAAAGCCTGATGGAGCAACGCCGCGTGCAGGATGAAGGCCTTCGGGTTGTAAACTGCTTTTATGAGTGAAGAATATGACGGTAACTCATGAATAAGCACCGGCTAACTACGTGCCAGCAGCCGCGGTCATACGTAGGGTGCAAGCATTATCCGGAGTGACTGGGCGTAAAGAGTTGCGTAGGTGGTTTGTTAAGCGAATAGTGAAATCTGGCGGCTCAACCGTACAGGCTATTATTCGAACTGGCAAACTCGAGAATGGTAGAGGTAACTGGAATTTCTTGTGTAGGAGTGAAATCCGTAGATATAAGAAGGAACACCAATGGCGTAGGCAGGTTACTGGACCATTTCTGACACTGAGGCACGAAAGCGTGGGGAGCGAACCGGATTAGATACCCGGGTAGTCCACGCCGTAAACGATGGATACTAGCTGTTGGGGGTATCGACCCCCCCAGTAGCGAAGCTAACGCGTTAAGTATCCCGCCTGGGGAGTACGGTCGCAAGACTAAAACATAAAGGAGTTGACGGGGACCCGCACAAGCGGTGGATTGTGTTCTTTAATTCGATGATAAACGAAGAACCTTACCAGGGCTTGACATCCCAAGAATTTTGTCGAAAGACGAGAGTGCTTTATTGAACTTGGTGACAGGTGCTGCATGGCCGTCGTCAGCTCGTGTCGTGAGATGTTTGGTTAAGTCCATCAACGAGCGCAACCCTTGTGATTAGTTGAATTTTTCTAATCAGACTGCCCCGGCAACGGGGAGGAAGGAGGGGATGATGTCAGGTCAGTATTGCCCTTACGTCCTGGGCTAGAAACGCAATACAATGGCGAGTACAATGCGCAGCGAAGCCGCGAGGTGAAGCAAATCGCATCAAAGCTCGTCCCAGTTCGGATAAGAGGCTGAAACTCGCCTCTTTGAAGTCGGAATCGCTAGTAATCGCAGATCAGCAAGCTGCGGTGAATACGTTCCCGGGTCTTGTACACACCGCCCGTCAAACCATGAAAGTGACCAACACCCGAAGTCCGATTCGTCGGCCTAAGGTGGGGGGCATGATTGGGGTTAAGTCGTAACAAGGTATCCGTACCGGAAGGTGCGGATGGATTACCTCCTTTCTAGAGGAGTTTACGCCATCATATCGAGTAATCATATGATGAAGCTAGGTCGGTCTTTTCGGTAAGCCGAGCTTACTTACCGATGTCGTTCCAATTTGAATTCATTCAAGTGGAACAAGACTAAGTTCGAAAAATCTCAGTATACGAACTGATGGTGATATATGCGTTTGCACTACTAAGTTGTTAAAAAAGAAAACCTCCGGATTGCCGGAGGTTTTTGTTTGCTTGGAGAAACTTAGCGCTTTTTGTTCACCTGACGCTCGATTGGCGCGGTAATGGCGTTCACTAACCATACCAACAGCATGGCGATAATCGCGTAGAGGATCATCGCAAAGATTGTCGAGAATTCAATCACGAAGGTGTTCTCGAAGACTTGCGTTGGGAAGATACCGCGGAACGGATCGAGGATTAGTATATGGGTCTCCAAAACCTAGGATCGTGGTTCGATTCCACGTGCCCCTGCCACGAAATTTCACCGAGTTTATCGGTGATTTTTCGTTTCCAGGTTCGAATCCCACATCCATGGGGATATGGGTCTAAAACGAGAATGAGACAAATGAGACACGATACAGCCCTTTTGTCTCATCGTAGACATAATAAGCATAATCTGTTATAATAGTGCTAATGTATAGGTTATTGAGCAAGGCTAGCTATATAGTCCGATTTATTATTTGCTATTTCACTATAGACGCTATTCCTATATTTCAGAGTGACATATGGGCATATATCTTTGCTCAGACTGTCCCAGTTTACGGTCTCTTGTTAGCTATCTCCTACGCAGTCGTTGGCGGAGTATTTAAATACGAGAGAGGCTCAGCTCCTGAATTTGGTGTCTTGCTATACTTTATCGTCTATATCCCACTGGCATTATTGCTTTGGGGCTTCTTGGCACTTCTTACCGCCATCGGCGTCCTGCCAATCAACTAAGATTCTTGCTTAAACCGAACATCCGCAACCCCTGAAGGATTGAAGAGTTTCACAAACTCTTCTTCTTTTGGCGTCCATACTTCATACCATTTTGCGAGATGTGAGGCAATTTCTTCGGAACCCGCTTGCTTATTCAATAAGTCTGCCTCGTCACGCGCTTTTCCACGTTGAGTCGCGACATCAAGCGAAACATCCACCCAAATTGTGTTGGTTACGGTAGAGTCGTTAA
>JAUIDL010000002.1 GCA_030428585.1 bacterium
ACAAAGCTCACCAATGTCACGATAATCGATGCCTGAGGAATCAACACGTTGGTCGTCAGTGGCACCGCGTAGGCAATCGCCCAGTGGTAGGAAACCCAAGTGATCTCGGCCAGAATCAATCCCCAAATAATCGCCAGAACCAGCCCGTGTGTTTCTTCGTCGTAGGTGTTCAGGACGTGGCGAGCAGCACTGTAGCCCACAATCCAGATCAACAGCACGACGATTGACACTGGCCAGTTGTAGGCCACTGTAAACAGCGCGGTTGTTCCCAGGAAAATCGCGACGACCGCCTGCGCCACCACAAACGCGCGCTTTGAACGCGGTTTAATGACCAACAACCAAAAGATGTATAGCAACGTTCCGACTGCCAACAGCGCCAGTTCTTGGCTGAACGGCATCGGAATCGTCGTCGTGGTGTACAGCAACATCACCGTGCTGATGCTGACAATGATGTCGACAATGTTCGACAGAACATTGGCCACCCAGTACCGTGGCCGGACCGCAAAAATACGCCATTTACTGAGTAGGACAACGACCAACGCCAACCAAATCGAGTTGGTGTAATAAATCGTCACCGTTACCGCGATGGCGAGCACAATATTGAGGACGGTGTAAACGACTTCGCTCACAAACGAGCGCCGACGTACGAACTTGAGAAGCTCCATAACTAGGCTCATTATATCACAGGTGAAGGACTCTACTGAGTCGGGCCAAGAATGATCACAAAATCAGACTCACCGACGACACTGACCGGTGGTGTAGTTGTTTTGACCGCAACGCCGTAGACTTCAGCGAGTTTAGCGGCACTGGCGGTTTTTTCTGCGTTCAATTGGTAGATTTCTACCTGAGCGTACGAGCCATCTGGTGCGTTGTCGATGATGTCGATGTTAAAGCCAAGATCAGTCAGTTTATCGGCTTCAGTTTGAGCAGTACCTGAGGCGCGGCCACCGTTCAACACAGTGATATATGGATCTTCACGCACTACTGGACTACTAGTAAGGTTTTTGAAGACATAGGTTTGGATGTCGGTGTAGATCATCAGGCCGGCGACGGGACGAACGATGCTCTGGCCACTTACGTTATCGGTCGTCACCAGCATGTTGCCCTCTTCGACGAGTGAGAGTTGGACGATATCGTCAGTTTGAATCTCGCGAGCCAGCGCCATAATCGTTTGGATTTCTTTGGCGTGAATGTTGGTGCGCAGGTTGTTGCCCAGTGCGTCAATCAATCCGGTCACCGCGCCAAGGTTTGTCAATGTTCCAGCACTGACGGCTTTTTCACGCAGAGCCTTGATAATTTTCTGTTGGTTCTTTTCTCGGTCAAAGTTACCACCAGGCAACCCGTAGCCACCAGCCGCATTACGAGCCCGAGCGAGCGCCAAAGCGTGCTCGCCGTCGAGGTGTACCTTTTCACCATTCTCGTAATTGACGTAGTAACAGGTGTAATTACACTTCCAGTCAAAGTTTCGGTCGAGAATACCGCGCGGGTCATCACTTTCAATCGTCACATCGACGCCACCGACGGCATCAACCGCTTCGACGACGGCCGTAAAGTTCATGTGGATGAAATACTGAACATCGAGTCCCAGTATTTCGCCGACTTTACGTTGCAAGGCGGCGGCACCAGCGGCTTCATCCTGACCATCATTCGAGGCACAGAAATAGGCTGCGTTGATCTTTCCCTGATAGCCAACCGTACAGGCTTCCTCGTACTGCACCCACAGGTCACGCGGCAAGCTAATCATGTAGGCGTCTTTTTTGTCTTGATCAACGCTAATGACCATGATTGAGTCGGTCAGGTTCGCACCGCCGTGCATCCCGCCCTCATCATCTTCGGCGGTACCAAAGACCAAGAAGTTACTGCGGCCGTTTTCGTCTTCTTTCAACGGTTGGTTCTGCACCAGATCAAGGATGTTCCCCTGGAGGACGTTTGAACCAGCGGTGATAACTTTGTACACCAAATATCCACCAATGCCGATAATCAACGCAATCAGCGTCACCGATACCCAAAAAATGATGCGCTTTACTTTGCTCTTTGGCTTGCGACCACGACGGTCTTTGCGTTTTTCGCGGCGACTCTTCTTTTTGGTCGGCGCATCGGTTTGTGGCTCATCAATATCGCGCAGTGACGCGTCAATATCTGCCCGTCCAATTGCTTGATTTTCGCGGGCAACCCCAACAGTATCGCGCACTGTGTCGTCTTCAGACTGCAGTGGTCGGAAGGCCTGTGGCTGAGACGGGCTCGAAAAGCCAGCGTGTTGTTCGCCTAATTCAGAACCTTGGCGGCGCGGGATAAAGCCGTCTAGTGATGAGTTTGGGTTTTTCATGAATACTCTGTCTATTATACCGAAGATGCTTTCGATTAAGAAGAGTCGATTTCACACTGCTTTTGCTTTCGTAGCGTATAATAGTGAGAAGAGAAATATGGAAGCTTCATTTTTTACCCGCCATCCCGTTTTAAAGGATGTTATCAACATTCTTGTGTTCATTATTTTGGTTGTCGTCGGCACGGCTTTTATCAATGCGTTCATTTTTCGCAGTTTCAACGTGGTTGGCCCAAGTATGCAACCGACGCTGCACACTGGTGATCGTTTGATTGTCAACCGTTCGGCTGTCACCCTCTCTCAGCTTCAGAACAAACCGTATATCCCCGAGCGTGGTCAAGTCATCGTCTTCAAGAACCCACAGTTTCACGTCGGCATCGAAGATGAATACATCGTCAAGCGCGTCATTGCCTTTCCTGGCGAGCGTGTAACCTTAGACAATGGCACGTTGCTGGTCTATAACGATGAACATCCTGATGGCTTTAACCCCGACGAAACATTTGAAGACGAGCCGGCAGCTCCTGCTTCGGGCACCGTTGACACTGTCGTTCCCGAAGGCCAGTTGTTCGTGGTTGGTGATAACCGCGTCGGCAACTACTCGTACGACTCAAGGAGTGGCTTAGGCACGATTCCGTTGTATGACATTGTCGGGCCGGTATCGCTTCGGCTGTTCCCATTTGATCAAATACGGTGGTTTTAGCCAACGTGCATCAGGGACACTTTTAAAGCAGTACTCCACCGGAGTACTGCTTTAGCGTTCGGCTGAAATCGATGATGCCATCGATTTCACAGCCCTTCTGCACGCTGGCTAAAACCAACCCGCTTATTAATTATCGAGCAAGCGCTGCAAGCGCTCGAGCTCGTCTTGATTCTTGAAAGAAATCGTAATTTTGCCGGCACCTTTGCTATTGGCGCGGATCGAAACATCGGTGTTCAGGCGGTTTTTCAGCGTCTCAACGCGCCCAGCGTAGATATCATCGGTGACGGGTGCCTCCGGAGCTTTTTTATCCTGCTTGGCATTAATGGTGTATTGTTCGACTTTGCGAGCACTCCAGTTTTCAGCGATAATGCGCGGAATAATATCCAGAATAAAGGTTTCATCCCATGAAATCAGTGGGCGAACCTGCCCTTCGCTCAGACGGCCTTCGGCCAAGTGACTCAGGACTGGCTTTGGCAATTTTAATAAACGCATGGTGTTGTTCACAGCGCTTGGCGATTTATGGACGCGCTGCGCAATCGCGTCGTTGCCCAGGTTGAATTGATCACGTAGCTTGGCGTAGGCGGTCGCGGTCTCGACAATATTAAGGTCGCGACGTTGCAAGTTTTCGATCAAGGACAGTTCCAGTTTGTTCTGGTCGGTCAGTGTGCGGATAATCACCGGTATTTCACCTAATCCGGCGGCTTTTGAGGCACGATAGCGCCGCTCACCAGCCACAATCTGGTAGCCAGCGTCTTTTTTCACGACAATAATTGGTTGTAAGACGCCGTGCTCGCGGATACTTTCGGTCAGTTCGTCTAATGCCGCTTGGTCAAAGGTTGAACGAGGCTGCTGCGGGTCGGCACTGATCTGCGACAGCGGCAATGTCGTCAGTCGACTAACCTGCTCGTCCTGCTGCGCGGTTGGGTCAAAGTCGTCGTCCAGCAAATCAGCCGGAATCAACGAGTCGAAGCCGCGCCCGAGGCCTTTTTTAGCAGCACTCATGCCGTCACTCCTGCTTCAGCCCGTTCAATAATTTCTTTCGTCAGGTTTTTGTAGGCGCGAGCGCCTTTTGAAAACTTGTCATACACGCCGATTGGGACACCGTGACTTGGCGCTTCGGCCAAGCGAATGTTACGCGGCACGGTCGAGGCAAAAACTTTGCCTGGGAAGTGGCGCTTGATCTCTTCGTGCACCTGCGAGCTCAGCGTCGTCCGACTATCGAGCATGGTCGGCAGCACGCCCATCAGCTGTAACTGCGGGTTCATGCCTTTTCGGACTAATTTCATGGTTTCAAGCAACTGTCCGAGGCCTTCCAACGCGTAAAACTCGGCTTGGACCGGCAACAACACGTAATTTGCCGCGATCAGACCGTTAACAGTCAGTAGGCTCAGGCTCGGCGGGCTATCGATAATAATGTAGTCGTAGTGCTCGGCCACGCTGGCAATTGCTTGTTTCAGGCGCGTAAACCGTCGCTCGGCTTGTGCTAATTCGACTTCCGTATTCGCCAGGACAGAAGTTGTCGGCGCAACATACAGCTTTTTGTACTCGGTTTTAACGATGATGTCGCGCATGGCGACTTGTTCGGTAATCACATCGGTCATCGTCACTTCGAGTAGGTTTTTGTCGATACCAAGACCGCTACTAGCGTTCCCCTGCGGGTCAAAGTCGACCAACAACGTGGTTTTGCCAGCCTTTGACAAGAAATACGCGACATTAATAGCCGTCGTGGTTTTGCCCACGCCACCCTTTTGATTTGTCACAGCAATTACGGTCGCCACTTGTGTATTTTCCCTCTCTTCGATACCCCCTATTGTACCACGAGCGCAATCAAAAACCCCGCCTGGGAGCGGAGTTTTTCTGGAGAACTACTTGATCGAGCTAATTTCGATCTTCGAGTACTTTTGGCGGTGTCCGTTTTCAGTGTGAACACGCTTTTTGGCTTTGTAGCGGATGACGCGGATCTTGTCACCTTTTACCAGGTCTTCGACGACCTTTGCCTTAACTTTCACGTCTTTTACAGTTGGCGTACCAACGGTGGTCTTATCACCATCGATGACCAACAGTGCGTCAAGCGTGAGCTCTTTCGTTCCTTCCGGGAGGAGGTCCACCAGGAGGGTCTCTTTTTCAGCAACAACGTATTGTTTGCCGCCGATCTTAACGACTGCTTTTGTCATGAAATATCCTTTAAATTATTAACAATCAGTTTTTGATTTTAACAGATGAGAGAGGATTTGTAAAGCGCTCTACAGCTGCCCGCCACCGGTCGCCAACACAATCAGCAACATCATGCCAACCATCCCAATAAATGTCAGCATGCCGTGGTGCGCCCGCCAGGTGTTCCGCCACGCCTTTGGCAAGCGGTCACGATAGTGGTGCGCTGCCAAGGCAATCGCCCCAATCAGCGCAAATAGTCCAATACCAATCAAACTGGCTGGGTTCAACGCTTGCAGTGATGAGCTAAAGTTCACAAATGGATTACCCCCACCCAGTCCCGGTGCGTAGACCGAGCCGTTTTGTGTATTCACCCCCAGCGTCCCGGCTGGTGCGCCGTAATACGCGACTACCAGCGTGGTTTTTTCATTCTCCAAATACCCCTCGGCGACAGCAAAACCAACGTCAGTATAGGCGTCGTTCAAGATATTGGCTCGGTGTCCATCCGAGGCCATCCAGGCTGCCACGGTCGAGCTGGCGTTCGGATAATTCTTGGCGAGGTTCTCGCCCGCTTCATCGTAATAATAGTTCGCCTGACTCAGCCAATACCACGGCGTTACCCCTGTTGGAGACGTGTGTGCCCAATAGCCATAGGTCAACATATCCTGGGCTTTTAGTTCGGCTGCGTTGTTTAGTTCTTGGTTAAGGTTGAGTGGTGCCAGGCCTTTAATCTCCCGTTCGCGATTCGTATCGGTCAAAAGTTGCGTCGTGTCAATCGTCGAAGCGCGCCCGAGCACCGATAAATGACCGGTTGACGCAAGGCCATAAACCACCTGCAGCGCCACCGCAATCACCAAAACAACCGTAATACCATGCAAACGCATGGCGTGCGGACGCCATCGGTTATGCTTGTTCGGCACAAACGCGTGCCGCAAGTGTTTTTGAACCGATGAACGTGAGTAATTTTTGGTACTTTTTTGTTTTTTGGTCACGTTACTTTACAGTATAGCACTCGTGCTTAAAAAACTCCTCAAAAATTGAGGAGTTTTTCTACATAAGATTCTGCTCTATGCGTTCGCTGCGCGACCTCGCACTGCTGCGACAATAATACTAATCAAGGTGATTGCTCCACCAATAATCAGTAGCCACCAATACCACGCAAGTCCCTGCTCGTCTCCAGTAGTATCGAGTTGTGTTGCCTGACCGAAGGTTTCAGTGCTCGCTCCTTCAACACCTTGCTCACCGGTTGGCTCGCCGTCTGTTGTACTACTCTCTCCGGTAGTCGTTGCGACAAATGCGGTTGGACTGGTGATAGTTGGTGTTGGTGTTGGTGTTTGCGTCTGACTAGCCGTGCCTGAACCCCCTGACGATCCAGTATTACCCGAATTCTCCGAAGAACTTGGGGTCTCGCTGACCGTAGGGATTGGCGTGCCTGTCGTTTCACCTAACACATCAGGAGTATTATCGACGGTCGTTTCTGCCCGCTCGGCGGCAGTATTTGACGTGGCGTAGTTGTGACCAACGGCATCATTTGCGCGTGCCACCACTCGGTACAATTGACCATCGGTCAAATCAGCTTCGGTATCAACATCAACCGTCCATGTGCCATCAATTTGCACAGGAACAAAGTAAACGCGTTCTGGGGCCTGCAGAATTCCACCAACGATTGGTCGGAAGACGAGACGAATCTGACCATTTCGGAGACCGCTGTCGGCATCCGCCGCCGTGCCACTAAATGTCGTTACTCCGTCGATTACCTCAGAAACTGTGTCGAGTGTCACCGTTGGCGCTGTTGCATCAACGACAACATCAACGTACTTGTGACGCCAGTTGCCCGCAGTGTCAAACGCTTGGACTTTGACGCGGTACACGCCACTATCGAGACCCGAAACGGTGAACTCGTAGTCAGTCGTTCCTGTCGCCGTCCCGCTCGCCGCGCCACTGACATATACGCCACCAACAGCGGTGATCTTATTGACGGTATATTCAATGCGGTCGATGTCACTCATTGCATCAATTGCCGTCCCCTCGACCGTAAAGGTTGGGGCGACAAATTGACCACTCGTCAGTGTATCGATGGTGACATTTGGTTTCACGCCATAAATCATCGTGTACGTGTCCCAGGTTGACCATGCACCAGTGATGGCGTCCTTTGTTCGAATATTGTAAGTGTATACCCCTTCTTCGTCGCCAAAGAATCCTTGGCGAACTGGATCAGTCAGATCAAAGGTATACCAGCCGGTGTATCGTGTCAGAGTGTCACCGGTTGGATCGGTAATGTTGATTTGGTAGCGCTCAGCACCAGGAACCGTCTGCCATTTCATCGTGATATTAGTGTAGTCAACCACAGAGCCTGCTGGAATCACCGCATTATTAGAGTCACGATAGAATTGGACATTGCTCGGTGCTTGAGGTGTCAGACGATAGACGCGGTCATTCGCTTTGAGGACATTATCCTTTGAAACATAAAGGTTGTGCTGATCAATAAAGGTCACCGGCTTGGTGGTGTCGTCAACGTACACGGAAATTGGTTCACCGTGCGTCGCCCACTGCTTGATGGTGAGTGTCGACGGAATCGCCACATTGGTTGTATCAAGGTTAACCCCGTGCCAGCCGTTGTTTTCGGTACTAATTCCCGCCAACGTCACATTTGAACGGTTCACTACTACCCCTGACTTATAGTTATTCTTGCTCACCGTATTGTTGATACTAGCGGTCGCTTCGTAAATATTGATGCCATGAAGGCGGTCACGATTCGCTCCATCAATCGTCACATTGTTGATAGTGACGCCCGTTGTACCAATAATTTCAATGACCGAGTTATCGCTCGCGTTCGAAACGAAGTCGTAGTTTGGCGTAATTGTATGACCAAGACCGCGTAGCGTCAGTGGCTTATCGATAACCGTCTCACTTGTTGTCGTCAGGTCACTTTTCAATTCAAGGGTCGAGCCGTCATCCACTGCGTCAATTGCAGCCTGCAAGGTGCTGTAATCACACCCCGAGGTACAGACGGTGACTGTGGTTGCTAAGGCTGCGGCACGTTGAGAAAAGACAAACGGCACCAAGGCCGCCACTGAACTCACCGTTAGCACAATCGCCAAACTTAGGTTAGTAATACGTCGATAACGCGTGCTAAAACTGACTCGCATAAGCTCTCCCTGTTTTGGCCTCCACCGCCATTATATTCTCGCATCGGCCGTAGCCGCTTACTTTTTAGTATAACGAAGAATCAGGGAAAACTGAATTTTTCATAAATTTTAGTGGGAAGATGGGTGACGACGAGTGCGACCCTCACGTTCTAGCTCATGAATTCGATCGTGATCCAATCCGTAATAATGAGCAATTTCGTGCCACAACGTCCGTTTGACCTGTTCAAACAAAGCTTCGGGAGTTGGCGACACCTGCAACAAGGCGTGTTTAAAAAGGGTGATTTTATCTGGCAAGACAAAGGTGTAGCCCGCACCACGGTGTGTTAACGGAATACCCTCGTACAAGCCAAGTAGTAGACTGCCCTGTTTTGTGCCAGCTTTGCGCTGTTGGTGAATATCAGGTTCGTCAGCGTAGACAATCGCCACGTTATTCAGACCAGTGATATACTGCTGTGGCAACTCGTCCATTGCCTTGGTAATAAGTAGATCAAACTCTTGGTCGCTTAAGTCATTCATATACTTAGTATAGTATACGTTAGTCTTCGTCAGTAAATTTTAATTTGTGAGGATCTTTTTTCAGGTCTTTGAGGACTTTATCCCAAGCAGCATCGAGCGCTTGCTCATCGATATCTTCGTTCAGGTCAATTTTTTCATCAGCGGCAAACTCGTCAAGATCACTGACCGACCCGTCTTTGTGAGGGTCGACTGGTTGTAATTGGAGATAATGAAAGATAGACATGTTTGTTTTGATAGGTTTACTCTTTTATTTAAGCATAAATTTTATGAAAAGTCAATATGTCACCTCGAACTACCTCGTAATTGACTCTTTGTCGTTTACGTTGTTTAATAAAGACAGATTCTGCACCCGCAGATCAAGAAGGGATACCCCATGCCCAGTTCGTCGCAGCCGGTGTTGACCACCGACGATGTCGTCACGATCAAGTTCGACGACATCGCTCAGGTCCTGGTCAAGCAGGCGCTGGATCACCAGCACCCACTGAGCCAGGAGCAGGAACACAACCTGATGATCAATCGAGCTCCGGGTCTGATCGTCGACCAGAGTCAGGGTTATCAGTACGTGCGCCTATACGTCTCGGTGGGCCATCGGTCCTGGACCGACGAGGTTGGCGCCGCCATCTCGACAGCCCTGTGGGCCGCCGACATCAGGCACGACTTCATCCTCGAGGTCTGACGCTCTTCTTGACCCGCAGTGCCCCGTCCAATTCCGGACGTGGGCACTGCGGGCTCATTTTATTTAGGCGTGTTTTTCGAGAGAGACGATCAGTTCCGAGCCATCGACTTTGACTGAGGTCTGATACGACAGTCCTGCATCTGCGGTTTGCTCGGTCAGCGTTTCGGTGTTAATCGTGTCTTGATGTTCAGCAATTGCTTGTTGCAAGGCTGCGTCGTCGGTTTTGAGATAAAGTGTAATGCGATCGTCGACGTTCAGGCCGGCGTTCTTTCGGGCTGCTTGGATATGACGGACGACTTCTCGAGCGGCGCCTTCACGTTGTAACTCTGGGGTAAGTTCTGTGTCAATTGCGAGCTCCCCTCCGACATTGACGACTTTAACGTTTAATTCATCTTTGAGGATTTCTTCAAAATCGACAAATTTACCACTGGTTGGGACGGTCACACTTGCTAGTGGTTGGCGAATCTTGAGCTTCGCGCTCGCGCGCAGGCTCAAGGCTTGGTTGACGTAGTCGCGCACGGTTTCCATGTCTTGCACAACTAGTTCGTTGACATGCCCAGCTGTTGGCCAATCGGTCAGATGCACACTCTCGGCACCCGTTAGGTTGCGGTACAATTCTTCTGACAAGAACGGGGTGAATGGCGCAATTACTTGGGCAAGTCGAGCGAGGACGTAGTGCAGTGTTTGGTAGGCATTGTTTTTGTCAGTGTCGTCTTCACTCTTCCAGAAGCGGCGACGTGAACGGCGAACAAACCAGTTGCTGGCGTCATCGACGAATGGCAAGATTGGTTTCATTGCACTGGCGACGTCATAGGCGTCCATTCCCTTCTCGATCTCGGCAATCAGCTGGTGCAAGCGACTGACGATCCATTGGTCGAGTGGGTTCGTCAGGTTCTCAGATGGGTCGGTTAACTCACCATTAAATTCCCAGCCATCGACTTCGGCGTACATGGTGAAGAAATCGTACATGTTCCAAATCATGCCGAGTTTGCGGGCGATATCACCAACATCTTTGTCTTGCAGCGCGAAGTCTTCCCCACTGAGTAGCGGGCTCGATAGCAACAGGAAACGCAGACTGTCGGCGCTAAACTTGTCCATCAGCTCATTTGGATCAGTAAAGTTACCGAGGCTTTTGCTCATCTTGCGGCCGTCATTTCCGGCGACGTTGCCGGTGACAATGACGTTTTTGTAGGCGTTGTGGCCGAATAAACCGACGTTCACCGCGTGGACATAATAGAACCAGGCGCGGACTTGGCCGACATATTCAACGATGAAATCGCCGGGGAAATTGGCCTCGAATTTTTCGACGTTTTCAAACGGATAGTGGAACTGAGCAAACGGCATCGAGCCTGATTCGAACCAACAATCGATGACCTTGTCTATGCGGGTGTAATGGACGCCGTCGAGGTCGAATTCGATGTCGTCGACCCATGGGCGGTGGTAGTCTTCAAGTTCGACACCACTAAGTTCTTTCAATTCGGCGTAACTACCGACGACTTTAACGTGTTCATTGCCGTCTTTGTCGGTGCCCTTCCAAACCGGCATAGCGGTTGCCCAAAAGCGGTCGCGTGACAAGTTCCAATCTGGCGCGGTCTCGACAGTTTTTTCAAAACGACCGTGTTTGATGTGATCCGGGAACCAGTTAATGTGTTCGGAGTTTTGCTCCAACATTTCGGTGCGCTGACCATCGATGTCCATAAACCAGCTTGGATGAGCGCGGTACATCAAACGGTGGCCGGTGCGCGGATTGTGTGGGTATTCGTGTAGGATGTAATCGATTTTCCAGACGACGCACTGCTCTTTGAGTTCTTTGGCGATGCGTTTGTTGTTCTCCCAAACTTCAAGGCCTTTCCATGGACCGTCGGTGTAGACGCCGTATTCGTCGAGGACGTGGACGACGGGAATGTTCTTTTCTTTGGCCAGGACGAAGTCTTCTTCACCGTAGGCTGGTGCAAGGTGGACGATGCCGGTACCGGATTCGGTGGTGACGTAGTCGGCAGCCCAGACTTTATGAGCGTTATCGCCACGATCGTCAAATAATGGCTCGTAGCTGAGGCCAACCAATTGGTCACCGCCAAACGTATCGACTAGTTCGTAGGCTAATGGCTGGTGTTTTTCGTCGGTAAGGACTTTTGGCACCAGTTCTTCGGCCAAAATCAGGTGTTGGCCATCGATAACAACTTCGACATACGTGACCTCTGGATTCACCGCCAGCGCGGTGTTACCAGGGAGCGTCCACGGCGTGGTCGTCCAGGCGAGGAAATAAGCATCACGGTCAGTCAGTTTAAATTTTGTATACACACTCGGGTCAGTGACATCGATGTACGCGCCGGCGTCCATGGTAACCTCGGCTTTTGAAAGTGGTGTCGCCCACTTCGTGTCGTACATCAAGACTTTTTCACCCTCGTAGATTTTGCCCTTTTCGTACAGGGTTTTAAAAGCCCACCAGACTGACTCCATAAAATCGCGGTCCATAGTTTTGTAGGCACCTTTGAAATCAACCCAACGACCAATCCGGTCGACGGTTGATTCCCATAATGCGCCGGTTGTCACCATGCTTTCGCGGGCGGTCGTGATATATTCCTCAAGACTGATTTTGGTGCCGATTTCGTGGCGGTCCTGGATGCCCAGTTTTTTCTCGACAAAGTTTTCCGCTGGTAGACCATGCGTGTCCCACCCCCAGACGCGTTCAACTCGCTTACCTTTCATCGTTTGGTAGCGCGGGATTGCGTCTTTGACGACCGAGCTCAATAGCGTCCCATGGTGTGGCACACCAGTAATAAATGGCGGGCCGTCGTAAAAGACGTAGGCGTTGTCCGCCGGGCGCATCTCGATTGATTTCTCGAACGTTTTGTTCTTTTTCCAATACTGAACGATGTCTTTTTCGTACTCGATAGCTCGACGACGACTGTTGGCTTTGAATTTCATAATTTAAGCGCTCCCCTCTAGCACGCCAGCATCCACCAGGACTTCGTCTGGATCGAACCCTTCCTCGATTAAGCGTGCGTACACATAATTTAGTTTTTCATCCCATTCGAAACACTCGGCCAAAAACGCGACATCATCATCCGTGAGTAATTCTTCGGCGCTTTTCTCAAGACGTGTGGTCAGTGTCTCAAAAATCAAGACTTCCTCTTCGGGCCTTACTTCATACTGTTCACCACTAAACGGTGGGGTGCCTGTCAGTTCGAGTTGCGACCATCCGTCGACCGTATTGACGACACCGTGCGCCACATACGCGTACCATTGACCAGCCGGTACTTCAACCGACTCACCTGGCGTTAGGTAAACTACTCGACTGCTGCGAAACACTACGGTTGTCGCGCCTTCAACAGCCGTAATCGCTAGTGTTGTCTCGAGATTGCGAGACCAATGTCCCGCTAGAGGATACTGTTTGCGGATTTCTACCTGATCAAGACTGCGACCATCTTCAATCGAGCCGCGTCCGCGACAGTTCGGTCCGTTTTCAAATGTGTATTGCTCGCTCACTTGGTTTTTCCTTCAATAAAAATATCCCTTCAGCCATCGGAGCCCGTAGCCACGGGTGGTACCATCCGATTTCTGAAAGGATTTCCTTTACAGCACTTCGTTTATCCGCTGTGACGCCGGGAGCGCGTTGGGGTCTAGTTGACGATGCGTCGTTCTTCCCAAAACTCGTGGGTGATAACCACTCGAACGTTTCTACCTATAATTATAGCGTGTCAGCGGGGTTATGCAAACAAATCGCCGCCGAATTGCAAGAACACCAGGGCGACTAACACTGCCAACCAACCGATGACGATCATTTGGTGGTACCCTTCGTCCAGGAATTTCTGGACTTTGGCGTTGCGTTTTTTATTCAGCCCCAGCAAGTTGTGCCGGAGCGTGTAATGCAACATGGTCGAGAAAATAATCGTCGTTGAAGCGGTGACCAACAGACACCACGGGCACAAGACTTGGATAACGTAGACACTGCTAAAGAACAGCCAGTACGAGAAGATAAGACCGAGCAAGTAGCCCCCTGTCGCCGCTAAAGCGAACCAACGTGGGAAGACAACTTTTGACAACCCTAACACGGCGACCGTAATGACGACTGAAAAGGCCATCAAGCCAATCAGCATGTTCGGAAAGCCAAAGACAGAGGCTTGCCAGGTTTCCATCACCGCTGAACAATCCAGTACGGCGTTGACACTACACGACAACACCGCTTCTGGTTCTTCGTAGAGGTGGAATTTTTCAACCGTCAACGTAAAGGCGGCGCCTAACGCAACGATACCAGCCGCGAGCATCCATATAAATAATGTTCGATTAGACCGTTCTTCGCGCGCTTTTTTGGTGAATAGGGCTTTGATTTTCTCAAGCATAGTAACTTACCTCACTGATTGTTGGGAGCGGAATGCCCCGCCATAAATTTTGTACATGTCCGTCGTCTGACAACGCGATAATACTCGGATACTCGACAATGTCGTAGGCGCTACAAAACGAAATACCATCGGGCGTTTCGGGATCCATTGTTTCGAGTTCGCGGCCAGTTTGGCGCTGAAAATCATGCAAAAACGTGTCGACAGTGCGCGCGTAGTCCGTGTTGTCTTTGGAAACCACCACGACACGCATCAGGCTGCCTCGGTTTTTCCTTGTGAGGCGGCTTTGCGTTTTTCCAAAATCTGAACAAAGTCGTCGAGCGTTTTGAATTCACGGTAGACGCTGGCAAAACGCACGTAGGCAACTTCGTTGCGCAGTGCTAATTCGTCGAGGACCTGGTCGCCCACTTGTTTCGAGGTGACTTCACTCTCGCCCAACGCGTAAACGGCGTCTTCAATGTCGTCGATCATTTCTTCGACTTCGACTTCGGAGCTAAAGAATTTACCGACCGAGCGTTTGATGGCAATTGACAGCTTTTCACGGTCATACAGCTCGCGCACACCATTTTTCTTTACCACCGTCAGGTTTGGTTTTTCAATGCGTTCATAGGTGGTAAAGCGGCGACCATCCGGTGTTTCGCGGCGACGACGAATCGTCACTCCGTCACTCACTTCACGTGATTCAATCACTCGACTATCACCGATATGGATGTGGCTCATACTCTACTCCTCTGTTTTCTTGTTGCGCTTTTTTCGGCGGCGCAGGAAGGCAGGAGTGTCTGACTCGTCTTGTTCTTCGGCAGGTGGCGTGTTCCACATGTTGACCGAGTTTTCGTCGTTAAAGATGGCGGCTGATTCCGTTTGATCCAAGTTCAAGTCGACTTTGGCGACCGCGTCGTTGACCGCTTCACTTGCATCTGCATCAGCGGTTTCGTTGGCTGTCTCCTCATCTGTTTCTGAGAAGTAGGCCGAGTCAAAGCCGGTCGCAATCACGGTAATAACCAATTCGTCTTCAATTTCTGGTTTCAAGGTTGCACCAAAGATAATGTTCGCGTCTGGAGACACCGCACTGGTGATGATTTCCGCAGCTTCTTGGATTTCACTCATACTCATGTCGTAGCCACCGGTAACGTTGAACAAGACGCCCTTTGCCCCATCAATGGAAACTTCGATCAGTGGTGATTCGATAGCCTGTTGCGCGGCTTGGGCAGCACGGTTGTCACCGCTCGCACGGCCAATACCCATCAGGGCTGAGCCGGCGTTGCTCATGACTGCCTTGACGTCGGCGAAGTCGAGGTTAATCAATCCGTGTTCGGTAATCAGTTCAGAGATACCTTGGACACCTTGACGCAGGACGTCGTCGGCGATTTTAAAGGTTTCGAGCAGTGGCGTCCGTCGGTCGATGGTTTGTAGCAATCGGTCGTTTGGAATGGTAATCAACGTGTCGACGTTGCGGCGCATCTTATCAATTGCCCATTCGGCGTTTTGACGACGTTTTTCACCTTCGAAACTAAATGGTCGCGTGGCGACACCAACCACCAAGATACCGAGCTCGCGGGCAAGTTCGGCCACGACGTAGCCAGCACCGCTACCGGTACCACCACCAGCACCAATGGTGACAAAGACCATGTCGGCACCCTGCAGAGCTTCTTTGATTTCGTCGCGCGATTCGCTGGCAGCAGCTTCACCCACTGAAGGATCAGCACCTGCTCCTAATCCACCAGTGGTGGTATGTCCGAGGTGAATTTTGACGTCTGCTTTACTGTTATGCAAGGCCTGCGCGTCAGTGTTCATAGCAATAAACTGAACACCGGCCAGACCGGCTTCTTTCATACGATTGACTGCTGACCCACCAGCGCCACCCACACCAACTACCTTGATGCTGGCGAATGTCTGAATGTCACTTGGCTTTACTTCCGGCATGGTTTCCCCTGTTACTCCTTAGCGAATAGCTACTTACTATGCTCTAGTATATCACTTTACGACGCGAGGGAAATACTAGGCTTTAAATCGTGCAAAAAATTTAGACAAAGCGCCCTGTGCGCCCTTCACGGCGCCGCTGGTTTTCTTGCCAGCGCCCGTATTCGAGCCACCGCGTTCGGCGTCAATCAGCAATAACCCAATGGCTGTTGCATAAGATGGTTGTTCGATATTTTCGGCCACACCACCATAGCCCTGTGGCTTGCCGATACGAGCGGCTAACCCTAGTGATTCTTTGGCGTAATCAACGATATTCTTTAGTTGAGCACCACCGCCAACCAGGACGACGCCACTCGGCAACTTACCTGCGCGACCGGCTTTCTTCAGTTCCATATGTACTTTTTCAAATATTTCTTCCAGACGGGCTTCGACAATATCGTCAATGTCACCTGTCGTGAAAGTCAAAATGTCGCCGTCGTGTTTCATACTAACGCCGCTGTCGTCTTTCCGAGCGGTAGCCGAAGCATGTTCACGCTTGATTTGTTCAGCAACCTCTGGGTCCGTCTTGAGGCCAATCGCGAGGTCATTGGTGATGTTTTGTGCACCCATTGGCACAACACCGACGTATTGCAAATCACCTTCTTCATACACAGCCACGCCAGTGGTTGCGCCACCCAAATCGATGACCGCAACACCGTGTTCACGTTGTTGTTCAGTCAGGACTGCGTGTGCCGCCGCCAAAACGCTCGGAATCACGTGACGAGGCTCAACTTTAGCCTGCTCGGCGGCTTTGTGGACGTTGGTCAGATACGGTGTTAGTCCAGAAACAACGTGGGCATCAATCTCGAGGCGCGTACCAGTCATCCCGACTGGATCTTTGATGTTATCTTGACCATCGAGCTTATAGGCATGGGGAATAACGTCAAGAATCTCACGGTTGGCTGGTATTTTCCCTAAGGTCGCAACTTCCTCGATACGAGCGAGGTCGTCATGGTTAATCTCGTGATCAGCCGCGCCTACGGCAACCATACCATCGGCGCGTGAACTCAAAATGTGTGCACCGTTAAGATTAAGGGTTGCGACGTCAATTTCGTGACCACTCATCCGTTCAGCAGCGCCGAGCGCAGCATCGATGGCTTGGGCTGGACCCTGCAAATTAACAACCACACCTTTGCGCATACCAGTATTTGGCGCTTCGCCAACGCCAATAATAGTAGGAGTACCGTTGGTTTCGTCTACCTGGGCTACGACAGTCCGGACAGTAGTAGTACCGATATCAATACCGACGGCGGTTATAGAACCCTCTTGCATGAGCTATAGTATACCGCTTATGGGTGAGGTTACACAAGAGCTAGAGCTGGGTTAACACTTCAGCGCCATCTTCGGTGATCAAGACCGTGTGTTCAAAGTGGGCCGATAAGCTGCCGTCACGCGTTGAAATCGTCCAGCCATCGTCTTCGGTCACAATTTTTTCACTACCGATAGTCGCCATTGGTTCGATGGCAATCGTGTCTCCTGGCGCCAAGAGCTCTCCCCGCCCCTTTTTGCCGTGGTTCGGCACTTCTGGCGGTTCGTGCATCGAGTGGCCGACGCCATGCCCGACCAGCTCGCGAATAATACCAAGTTTGGCGTCTTTTAAGACCTTCTCGACCGCCGCGCTAATGTCGCCGACCCTGACCGGACCTTTAATTGCGTCGATACCCGCGTACAAACTGCGCTCAGTCGCGCTGAGCAAGTGTTTTTGGACACCGCTGGGCTTATTGCCAACTACCATCGTAAAGGCGCTGTCAGTCTTCATACCGCCGTATTCAATCACCAGATCAAAGCTGACCACGTCACCGTCTTCCAGAATGTAATCGGTCGGGATACTGTGAACAATTTGTTCGTTCACTGAAATACAAATACTGCCAGGAAAGTTCACTTCGCTGGTGTGATACGTTGCGGTCGCACCGTGGCGACTGATTTCGCTAGCGACCCACTCGTCCAGTTCGCGTTCGGTCACCCCTGGTTTGACACGTTCACGCAAATCACGAAGAATCGTCGCTAGGATTTTACCACCATCGCGCATGGCTTGGATTTCAGCGTCAGTTTTTGGCTTTTGCATCGGTTACGCAAGCCCTCTGTTTTGTAATTCAGCAAAAATGCGATCATGGATTTCACCAACGGTGCCGACGCCATCAATATGGATGACGGGGATACTTTGGTCACTAAATTTACCGAGAATTGGATAGATTTCTTGTCGATAAATCGCCAGTCGTTCATCGATTGCCTCTGGAGTATCGTCAGCCCGACCACGAATCGCCAGGCGTTTTAGTAGTTCTTCTCGAGGCACTTCTAGTACAACCACCAGGCCGATAGCCCGATTATGGGTTGGCTGACTATCGATCAACCACTGTGCCTGATCTTCGGCGCGAGGAAAGCCATCCAGAACGATTTGTTGAATATCACCGGCTTTGGCAATCGCATCGCCCATAATTGCACAGCTCTGTTCACTAGGAATCAATTCGCCGCGGTGCATCGTTTGGATAATTTCTGGGTCATGTGTATCGCGTAACAGCTGACCAATACTCAACCAGCGCCAGCCCATCCGAGCCGATAAGATTTGTCCTTGTACACTTTTGCCAGCCCCGGCTGGCCCGAAGAAAATAATCATAGCTTTATCATACCTTGTTTTTACGGTTGGAGCGATGTTTTAACCAAACGAGCAACAGTGGCGCCATCAGCAGCATTGCCAAGCTTCGCTTTGACCGCACCAATCACCTGCCCCATTTGTTGTGGGCTGGTCGCACCAGTCGCGGCGATGGCTTCGTCAACCGCTTTTTGAATGTCGGCTTCAGATAATTGTTCAGGAAGATACGTTTCGAGGACTTTGATTTCTGCGCGTTCGTTCTCGGCCAGTTCTGGTCGGTCGGCGGCGTCGTATTGGGTTGCGCTATCGACCCTCTTTTTCACCTCACGAGCAATTAACTGCTCGACTTGGTCGTCAGGCAGGCCGGTGTCGCGCAGACCCTTGGCGACTTCCTCATTCAAAATCGCGGCCTTCAGATTGCGGAGTGTGTCAGCCACAAAACGATCGCCGCCCAAAAGAGCGGCTTTTATATCGTTTTCAAGTTGTGCCTTGAGTGCCACTGTTAGCGGATTCCTAGGCGAGCCTTGTTAAGCTTTTCAGCCTTGCGGCTTTTGCGAATAATCGCTTTGGTGCGTCGTTCAGTTTTACTGATTGGCTTGCTAAAGCGCATTGAAGCCTTGGCTTCGGCTAGCACACCACTCTGTAGAACTTTACGATTAAAACGACGAATGATGTTTTCGTTCGCTTCGCGTGCGTCTTTACGTGTTACTTGTACCATATCAGTGATTGATTCTAACAGATATAACCGATTATGACAAGAGGGGTTATTCGTCGAGCGGTTCCAGGTGAAGCAGCATCCCCTGTACCGACCGATTCCCCTTCCATTCGTTGATATCAGCCGTGTACCAGACGGTCACTCGCTGGCCTGGTTCGACATAAAAATGATCGAGCGCGTTAAAGGCGACCGTCTCGAGCGTTTTATTGCCATCACTCAGTATTAATTTAACGTGCTGACCCTCGTCACCCATTCGGCGTTGATGCTGAACCAGAAGTTTTTCGGAACGCAGGATTGGCTGCGGGTTACTATTGCCAAAGGGTTCGAGCAGCGCAATTTCATCAACCAGTGCCTCACTAAGATCGTCGATTGATGCGTCGACATCAGCTTTTGGGAGGAGCAGCGCTGCTTGGTTGGTCAGTTTTTGCTGGCGATAAACATCGTTCACCCGCTGACGGAAAGCGGGAATTTGGTCAGTCCTGAGTGTTACGCCAGCGGCGAGTTTATGTCCCCCGCCCTTGATAATCAAATCGTCGGCGGCACGAATGGCGTCGGCGGCACTAAAATCGCCGTAACTTCTGGCTGAGCCTTTGGCCTGTTCGCCATCCTCAGCTAACACATAGGTTGGTTTCTGATATTTTTCCAGGAGTTTGGCTGCGACAATCCCGACAATTCCGTGGTTCCAGCCCGGCGCACTAACGACCAAGACTGGATCGCCAGACCGCTGCTCGGCTTGCGAGACGGCTTCTTCGTAAATAGACTTTTGCTCTCGACGTCGCGCCTGGTTCATCTCGTCGAGCTGACGAGCGTAGGACAAGGCTTCCATTGGATCAGTCGCCGTTAACATATCTTGGGCATATTGTGCCGTTTCCAGCCGTCCTGCGGCGTTCATACGTGGTCCTAGCGCAAAGCCAAGGCTCCGTGCATTGACCGTCTCTGGCCGAACGCCCGCCACCGCCATCAGCGCCTTCAGACCGGGTCGACGCGTTTGCGCCAACACTTTGAGTCCCCAAAAGACAAACGTCCGGTTCTCATCCACCAGCGGCACGACATCACAGACCGTTCCGAGAGCGACCAAATCGAGGAGCCATTTTTCTTGGCCTTTTTCCAGTCCCTCGAGCTTTGTCTGTAGTGCTTGTACTAGTTTAAAGGCGACGCCAACACCAGCTAAATCGATAAAAGGATACGTGTGATCTTTGCGTTTTGGATTAATCGTCGCGACGGCTGGCGGTGGCGTTTCGGCGACGTTGTGGTGGTCGGTCACGATGACGTCAACGCCCAGCTCGTTCGCCCGCGCTATTTCGACATGGCTCAGACTACCACAGTCGACAGTAATAACTAGGTCGGCGCCGTCATCGGCAATTTTTTCGATGGCCTCAACTGTTAGGCCGTAGCCTTCGACGAACCGATTTGGGATAAACGTTCGAACGTTCTCGAAACCAAAGCTCGTAAAGGCATCGAGCAGCACGGTTGTGGCCGTCAGTCCGTCGATGTCGTAATCACCGTACACTGTAATATTTTCTTGCTTTTCCCGCGCCGTGACCAAACGATCAACCGCCGCCTGCATGTCAGGCAACAAAAACGGATCGTGCTGCCGCTGATAATCCGGCGTTAAAAAAAGAGCCCGAGTGTCGGGCGTAATTCCTCTGGCGGCTAAGATTTTTTCAAAGAGGCTCATGCCCGGTCGCTAGCGCTTCGTTTCGGCCGTGTCGCTTGTTGCTGCGACTTAATCACAATACTTTGAAGTTCTTTAAAGATAGGGAATTGCTTGTTGGTGGCATAGATTTTGGTATTGCCCTGCTTTTCACTGGTCAAAAAGCCAACTTTTTCCAGACGCTTGAGTTCGCGTTGAATGTTGCCTGGATCTTCCTTGATAAGTTTGGCGAGGCCACGGACGTGAGTACGAAAGTCAGGATATTTGGCGTATACCACCACAATTTTCCGTCGCACTCGAGATGTAATAAAAACGTCTAACATGACTCCCCTTACTTTTTTGCTCCCATCAGTCGTTGATAATTATTCTACATTTTCATTCATCGTTGGTCAACGCCAATTCAGAATGATTTGGTTAATTTTGGCAATTGTTTGTTGGTGAGTCGGCATCGTATTGTCATTGTAATAGTGGTTGGTGTTAATGTAATTCTGCTTCACATCGATGATGTGCAGCTCGTCAGCCAAGATGTGGAGTTTGTCGATTGCGGACACCGATGCAATCGGCGCAACAACGACTAGCTTGTGGACGCGAACTGGTTTGAGGAATTCGATCGCCGCGTCAAGAATCGTCGCATTATCCAGGCCGTCAGACACCAAAATAACCGTGTGGTCATTCAGCATTTCGTGATCGATCAACCCGCCATCACCCAACAGACGGTTGATTTTTTGAAAGGCTTCGCGCTTCTTTTCTTCGAGATAGCCATGGAATTCACTAGTGTATTCGTCGATTTCTCCCGCCGAGAAACTACTGTTAAAGCTGAATTTTCCGTCTTGGGAGACGGCACCGAACTGAATGCTCTCGCCCGGAACCTCGATGGTTTCGGATACCAGCATGGTTAAGATGCAGTGCAAGGCCGCGGCAATTTGCTCGCCCACCAAAACCGCTCCGTCACTGAGCGCGACGATGGCACAGTTTTCATAACGATAGCGGTCATACAGGCCCATAGCGAGGCGCTTGCCAGCTTCTGAACGACTCTCAAAATACATATGCTTATTCTAGCATGTTACGGATAAAAACTTAGCGTTATACTAATAAGGATGGAGGAGTTGTATTACGAAATTGCGCCGACCCGTATTGTCCGCCCAGGCGTCGACGTTTTTACCTATGCTTCGACCGAAAAACTCGAAATTGGACAAGTTGTTACTGTTGAAGTTGGCAAGCGATCGGTGATTGGTGTCGTCATGCGAGCTGTCGACAAACCGGCGTTTGCGACCAAGCCAATTCAGTCTATTGTGACATCACTTCCCTTGCCATCATCTCTTCTCTCGCTCGCACAGTGGCTATCCGACTACTACCAAACACCACTGGCAACGGTCTTTCAAACGGTATTACCTCGAGGTATTGATAAAAAACGACGCGAGTCAAAGCGGGTCGCTAAACCAAGCGCCGAGCGAGAGCGAACAACTTTTTTACTCAACTCTGACCAACAGTCGGCAGTGACAACAATTCTGAAGAACCCCGGCAAAACCACCCTGCTCCAAGGCGTCACTGGCTCTGGAAAGACAGAGGTCTACAAAGAGGTCGCTCGCCAGACGATGGCCCAAGGCAAATCTGCCATCCTACTCGTTCCCGAGATTGGCTTGACCAGCCAACTGGTGGCAGAGTTCGTCCACGAATTCCCCGATGTACTCCTGACCCACTCTAAAATGACAGAAGCCGAGCGACACAAAGTCTGGCTCGCCGCCCTTCAGTCAGACAGCCCTCGTCTGGTTATCGGTCCCCGCTCTGCCCTGTTCATGCCGGTGCCGCGTCTTGGTGCCATTATGATCGATGAAGCGCACGAACCAAGCTACAAACAAGAGCAGTCACCTCGCTACTCAGCCCTGCGCACTGCCAGCGTCCTGGGTAAGCTGACTGATTCACCGGTCGTGCTCGGCAGTGCCACCCCAAGTCTGGCTGATCGTTACATCGCCGAACACGGCAAGCACCCAATTGTGCGTATGCAGGCACCAGCCCGCAAAACAGCCAGTAAGCCGACCGTCCATCTGATTGATATGACAAAACGGGACAATTTCAAGCGGCACCGCTTCCTGTCTGACACGCTACTCTCGAGCATCGAAAAAACGCTCGCGGGTGAAAAACAAACGCTGATTTTTCACAACCGCCGTGGCAGTGCCGCCAGTACGCTATGCGAGAACTGCGGCTGGACAGCCCAGTGCCCGCACTGTTTCGTTCCCCTGACGCTGCACGCCGACCGTTTTCAGTTGTCTTGTCACATCTGTGGCTTTCACCAAAAAGTCCCGACGAACTGCCCCGTCTGCCAATCGGCTGACATCATTCATAAAGGCATCGGCACGAAGTTAGTCGAGAGCGAACTACGCAAGATTTTTCCAAAAGCCCGGATTGCCCGCTTTGATTCTGATAATAAACAGGATGAAACCGTCGCCGAGCAATACGACGCGTTATATAGAGGTGATATCGACATCGCCATTGGCACGCAAGTAGTCGCCAAAGGACTCGATCTCCCGCACCTGCGCACAGTCGGGGTCGTCCAAGCTGACAGCGGCTTGGCGCTGCCTGATTTTGCCGCCAGCGAACGGGCCTTCCAGCTACTGAGCCAGGTAGTTGGCCGGGTTGGCCGCGATGAACACGCTACTGACGTCGTGATTCAAAGCTATCAGCCGTCTCATCCAGCCGTCCAGCTGGGTATTACCCAAAACTACGAACAATTTTACAAAGAAGCCCTCGCCTGGCGCCAAAAAGGTGGCTTTCCACCCTTCACTTACCTTTTAAAGCTGACGACCATCTATAAATCAGAGGCCGCTGCCGTTCGATCGGCGCGCCAGCTGGCCCAAACACTGCGTCGGGAACTGCATCCAGACGTCACCCTGCTGGGCCCCACGCCCGCCTTTTACGAACGACAAGGTGATACCTACCGCTGGCAACTGACGCTCAAGAGTCCACGGCGTGAACACCTGATTGCTGCCCTGCAGCACGTCCCGCCAACACATTGGCAAAGTGAACTCGATCCAACGTCCCTGCTCTAAAGAAAATGGCCCCAACCCTTGCTCGTTCAGACACAAGGATTGGGGCACGTACGCCAAGGTGGATTCTCATGACTAGACGCCCCCGAAGGCTTCGAGAAACTGCATGACGCCATAAACGCCGAAGCCGAGGGCCGCCAGCACTACGCAGACGACAAACACCCCGCCCGCCAGGCACAAGAGAATCCACAGGATATAGCCGATTACTTTCAGCACCCCACGGATCACACCCACTGATCGTCCTCTCTCGATACGTACACAGGTGTCTACCTGTCTTTCCACTATAGCATCCCTCTAGTCACCCCTGTTCCAATAGGGTATAATTGTCGCAATGACAAAAGACGACATTATCACCCTCCCCAACAGCCACCTGCGTGAGGTTTCTGCCAAAGTTAGCTTTCCGACTGATGAAACCAAGCAGCTGATCGACGACATGACCGCCGCCGCCCTGGATTGGGAAAATTCACGCCCGCATGAAATCAGCGCTGCACTGGCCGCGGTACAGATAGACCGGATGGAACGTGTCGTCATTATTCGCAGCGATTTTGAAGATAAGGGTTCGCAGGAATTCACCCCTCTGATTAATCCAGAAATTGTGAAGTACGAAGGCGACATCGTCGCTGATTACGAAGGCTGCTTAAGCGTCAAAGATATCTATGGTAAAGTTCCTCGGCATAACAAAATTCGCGTCAAAGCCTTTGATGTCGACGGTAACGAAGTTCGGTTCAAGGCCGATGGCTTCCTCGCCCGCGTCATCCAGCACGAGATTGACCACACCAAAGGCATCGTCTTTATCGACCACATCAAAGATTCGCCCGACGCCTTCTATCACTTGAACGAAAAAGGTGAACTAAAGGAACTCGATTACGATGAGCACATCAAAGACAATCATATTCTTTGGGACTGATAGTTTTAGCGTTTCAGCCCTCCGCCATCTGATTGAGGCTGGTTACGCTATCAGCGCCGTCGTGACAAAACCTGATGCCCGTTCCGGCCGCGGCCAGCACATGATTGCCCCAGCGGTAAAAGTGTTAGCTGAAGAAAACAACATTCCCGTCTGGCAACCGACCGACCTGGCTGACATCAAGGACGATATTGCCGCGCTCGACCAGCCTTTGGGCGTTCTGTCGAGTTTTGGTCGGATTATCCCGCAAGATATTATCGACCTCTTTTCACCTGGCATTATCAATGTTCACCCGTCCCTGTTGCCTCGTTATCGTGGCCCAACGCCGATTGAAACAGCAATTCTGAACGGCGATAGCGAAACTGGTATCTCGATCATGCTCCTGACTGCTAAGATGGATGCCGGCCCTGTCTACGCGCAAGCGACGTATCCTTTGACTGGCACCGAAACCCAAGCCGATTTGTACGAAAGCCTGGCTGATCTGGGCAGTTCGCTCCTGATTCAACAGTTGCCCCGTATTTTTGACGGCTCACATACCCCAACCGAGCAAATTGAAGCTGATGCAACGTATACAGACTTACTCCACAAAGAAGACGCCCTGATTGCCCCAGAAACAGCCCCGGCCGATGTCTTGGCCCGTAAAGTCCGCGCCCATCTAACCTTTCCAAAGACCAAGCTGTCCGCCTATGACCAGCTCATCACGGTTGTTGTCGCTCACGATAGCGACCAACCGGAACACAATCTATCATTTATCTGCTCGGATGGCCGGTATTTTGTCGTAGACGAACTCGTCGCCCCGAGTGGACGACGAATGAATAGTGCTGATTTTTTGAACGGCTACACGCCGAAAGCTTAGGCTGCGGGCGGCGGAGTGCCAAGAATCGCATCGCGGTTTTGAACAATTTCTTGTTTCAATTCTTCCAGCGTGCGCGCGACCACGTCACGGTAGTCTGGGCGATTGACCTCAAGCCACTTGGTCGCCGCATACTCGGCTTTGACATTGGGGTTGTCTGGAGGTAACTGAACTGCTTGTGAAAGCTGTTGCAGTAACGGATCAGCTAGGTAATCCGGCTTGTTCTGCGCAATCCAGGCATCGACAGCGCCGTCTTGCCGGTCGATAATCGCTTCAAATTCCTGCAACTGCTCGTCACTCATCCCCTCGCTGAGGGTGATGCCAACCTTGTACTGCAGTTGATCGTAGACATGTTGCAAGAATGGCTTCTTTTGTTCTTCTGGAAGCTCCGCTAACCCAATATCAGCCAGGAATTTATCGTCAAGTTGAAACATACTACCTCTTTCTTGCTTTCATTATAGCAAGGCTGTCTGTATGGGTGAAGGCTAAGTTACTGATTCTGCAGTTCTTGCCGGTATTGCTCGGCAACCTGTGCGACGATTTCTTGATAGTCAGGAAAAGTCACCGTAATCCAGGCCATACTCGCGTAAATCTTCTCTGGCCAGATATCATCCTCTTCCATCGCCGCTTGCTGCTGCGCCAGCATGAATGCTTCGCTCTCGCGATAGTCGGGCGCGTGCTGGTCGAGCCACCGCTGAATCACTTCTCGGTTATCGTTGATAATATCACGATATTCGGCATTTTGCTCGTCGGTTGCCCGCTCCATCAACTGATCTCCAACCCTCATCTGAAACTCGAGCAAAATATCTTGCTGTTCGGCCGCCGGTCGGTCCACAATGCCCAACATTTCAATAAATGCATCAGGTTGCGATGTATCCATTACGCTCGTCCTCTTTCTATCTGATCAAAATCGATGAGACTGTCTTCATCTCGGTGCGAGTCATCCAAAATACCCTGTTTTGATTTATCAATTCCTTGGTCGACAGCCATCGGTACGGTAATCCCTAGGGTTATTGCAGCGGCTAGTACGGCGCCGCCGGCTGCCGCACCCAGTTGAAGCCGGTGACGATTTGCCTCTCGTTTCACTTGTCGAAGCTCTGGCGTCATCGCAGGATCGTTGGGGTCAATACCCCTATCAAGTTGCTTGTTGTATTGTTCGGCCCACCACGATTTAAAGCGATGCTCGCGGAAATTGCTGCTGACCTCACCAACTGCTCGTCTTTCTTTATTCCGACCACCAAGCCATCGTTGTCGCAGACCGGCGAGACCAAATTTTCGAGCTCGAGGAGTGTTCTTATCTTTTTCAGCTTGTTCAGCGCGATTTCGCAGTGACGGCAAGGCTCGTTTACGCGCCGCCTCGATAATGCGCGGGTCAACACCCCACTCTTCCATCTTCTCGAGTTGTTTCTTAAAGTCTTCCTTAGCCGTGTTCAAGAAAAGGACATTCTCTTTCTTGTACTCGTCTGGTTTCTCATTAAACAAACGAAGAGAGTCAGCCTGCAAAAAAATACGGCGCAGTGCCGGCTGCTTTTCGCAGGCTTCTTCTATTTCAGCAAGTTCGGTCTGTTTGGCTTCATTCGCCACTAACTGACGGTCGATTTCGTCGCGCTGCCGCTCTAAAGAGGTGTGTTCGATCTCGAGCCGCTGTTTTTCATTGCCAAAAAGTTTGGTGGTACCAGCTTCAACTTCAGTTTCGTCAGGAGTGGTTTCGACGGTGCTTGTGGTCGTCTCCGTGCCTGATTGTGTATCAGAGGATACACCTTCGGTCTCAGGAGACGACTGATTTTCGGAATCAGAATCAGAGTTAGGTGTTGAAGCTGAGTCTGGCGTTTCCGGCGTAGAAGACGGTGATGTCTCGGGCGGACGACCTGGATAATCATCTGGCATCCCCTGTGTGATATCTTCAGGCGCACGCATTGACGGAGGCAGGTTGCCGAGATTCTCACGACGAGGTATATCCGCTGGTGTTGGTGCTTTTGATTCTTCTTCAGGCATGTTTGTGTTTTTAGGCTTTGCAAAAAGCATAGCATAAGCACAACAGATAGTCCATCCCTAGTCGGGTCTGAACGGACTATGCGAGAGTTCGTTGGACGATTTCGCGGGTAAAGGCTTCGATAGTATCACCTTCTTCGAGCAGCAGTTTTCGCTCGGTTTTTAGGCTCAAGCCACACATGTCGCCTTCGAAAACTTCTTTGGCTTCGACTTTTTCGCGTTGGACGCTGGTAATTTCAGCTTCGCCGATGACT
>JAUIDL010000061.1 GCA_030428585.1 bacterium
CGACGTGACGATCAAGGTCAATCTCGACGACAATAACGAATAAGCGATATGACAAAAGACAAATCAGCCAAACTCGACTTCGAAGGCCAGCGACCTGGCGAAGAGGTGTTGTTTGTCTTCCGCCGCCACATTATCGCTATGCGCAAAGGCTTTTATCTATTGTTGATCCCACTGGCGATTACCGCTGTGCCACCGCTGATTTGGCAAGATAACTTGGAACTCTTTTTACTCCCAATTGCTGGGTTGGCGCTCGGGTTGTTTTTGTTCTTTTATCACTTTGTCATGTGGTACTTTACGCACTATTTGGTGACCAATCAACGGATACGACAGGTCAGTCAGAAGGGTATTTTTGGGAAGGATGTGGTCGAGCTGCGCCTGTCAAAAATCCAGAACATAAGCTATAATATACCTGGATTCACTGGCGAAATATTGGGCTTTGGGACGATTGTGATTCAAACCTTTGTCGGTGACCTGGTGATTCGCTACGTTGAACACCCGGAAAAGACATACAACAAGCTACAAGATGCCGTCGAAGACGCCATCGCCACTCAAGGGGATAATGAAGAAAGTATTTAGCAAAATCCGACGTGAAAAAGAGCCGGAACCACCAGCACGCATTACGACGGAAACGTTAGCCGAGCACCGTGAAAAAGTCTTGGCAGGCGGCCGTCGGTTCAAATATCCGGTGCAGTACGCCCGCCACAAGTTGGTCTTTAACGCTATTATTATTAGCGTTGCGGCGCTGTTGCTTTTGATCGCCACCTTTGTCTGGCAACTGTACTTTGCGCAGAACACCTCTGACTTTATGTACCGCGTTACCCGCGTTATTCCAGTGCCGGTCGCGATTGTAGATGGTAAGTGGGTCAGCTACAGTGACTATTTGATGAAGTATCGCAGCTCGATGCATTATTTGGAAGAAAAAGAACGCCTCGACCCGAACAGCGAGGACGGCAAGCGTCAGTCTGACTTTGTCAAAAACCAGGCAATGGACGACGCAATCGCTGATGCCTACGCCGCTAAACTGGCGCGCGAGCTAAACTTGTCAGTCTCGAACGTCGAATTAGAGGAATTTTTGAAGCAACAACGCATTTCTCCAGATGGAGAAGTGTCCGAAGCGACCTATGACGCGGTCATTCTTGATTACTACGGGTGGTCGCCAGATGAATATCGCCAGGCGATGCGGGCAAAGTTGCTTCGTCAAAAGGTTGCCTTTGCAGTGGATGAATTAGCTCAGAACACCGCCAACCGTATCGAGACCTCGATTAAGGGTGGTGCCAAGAACCTCAAGCAAATTACGACGAACACCAACAAGAGCGGCAATTTGGATGTTGTCTTTGGCGCGCTCGGTTTCTTGCCAAAGACCAACCAAGACGGTGGTATTTCTGCAGCAGCGGCGCAGCTGAAGAAAGGTCAGATTTCAGGGCCGATTCAATCGACCACCGGTGATGGCCTTTACTTTGTCAAACTGATCGACAGTGATGACACTCGGGTTAACTATGAGTACATCCAAGTACCACTGACGGTCTTTACCGAGCGTCTATCGGCTGCACAGGCGGCAGATGGCACAGTGAATGAGCTGATTAAGATCCCGGAACTTGAGACGACGCCACAAACCCAGTAGACTAAGAGGGTAAGGAGGGAACTATGTTTACCGTTCCAGAGCTCGGCTACGAGTACGGTGCCTTGGCGCCACACATTAGCGAAGATATTATGCGCTTGCATCACGACAAGCACCACGTGGCGTACGTGACCAAACTAAACGCTGCGTTAGAGGGGCAGGATGAACTAGCGTCTCGTGACGTGGTTGATTTGCTGCGTCATCTGGACGACGTGCCAGAATCGATTCGCACCGCCGTCCGCAACAACGGGGGAGGCCACTACAACCACTCGCTGTTTTGGCAGGTGTTGTCACCGAATGGTGGCGGACAGCCACAGGGAACGCTAGGTGAGACTTTGATACAGAAATATGGCTCGTACGAAGCATTTACCGAAAAATTTAATGCTGCCGCGCTGTCATTATTTGGTTCCGGTTGGGTATGGCTAACATCCGAGCTGGAGATTGTCTCATCACCAAACCAAGATTCGCCGTTGCTGGACGGGGGAGCAGAACCACTGCTTGGGTTAGACGTTTGGGAGCACGCCTACTACTTAGATTACAAGAACAAACGCGATGATTATGTCGCTGCTTGGTGGAATGTCGTTGATTGGGGTTTTGTCAGCGGTCGATACGACGCTGCGCAAGCTGAATAAATTTTTTGTTCGATATAACTACCTCTGTAAATAGTAAACCCCGCCTGTGATGGCGGGGCTCACCGATTGTCGGGAGCGCCTCGCCGAGGCGGGGAGTGCGAAGCGTATCGCTGGGTTAGACGGAAGGTCTGACGGCTGTCTCGATACCAACTAGGTGGCTACCGATTGCTGCCCATGTGTCATAGCCAGCTCCGCTCTTTTCATCCATCCAGGCTTGGTAGCCGAAGGAGCGAGCGAGTGCGACGTACGCCGCAACGCGACTTGGTTCATACCGCTCGTCCAGATGTGTGTAGCTGTCGACGCACGAGCGATGTAGGTATCCGTTGTACGCCGCGACGGTGGTGTCACCGTTCGTCAACGTAAACGATTCGAGACCTTCGGCCTGTCCGAATGTTGACGTGCGGTAAAATAACAGCCTCAGCTTGTGTTTATCGTCGAACGTGACGACAGCGTCCCCATAGCTGGTGTGTTTGATCGAAATGGCTTTCATATCCTAGTCCAATGTTCGTTGGGTGAGAGCTAGACGGGGGTTGCGGGCGAGGGGTTTTCCTGCGGAATATACCCGGCCAATTGCGCCTGGGTGCGGAGCGAGTGGTATTTCTTCAGGTCTTGGTCGTAGCCCAAGCCAATCAGCTCGATCTCTTGGAGCCAGGTGCCGCCGTACTCGTTGACCGCAAACCATTCGTCCGAGTGCTCATTGCACTTGCAGTCAGGATCTTTGCAGTCAGGGGCAATCCACATTTCACCGTCAAAGGTGTGGGCGTGATGATGCCGAGCACAGAAGCACTCAGAGTCTTCACAGGCAGTTTCTCTGGGCTTTGTGTAGTGCCGCATTGCTCGGTTAAACCCTCGTTCACTACCGACGAAGTAGAGGATGCCAGTAATCAAAATGACAGCTAGCACCACTGCGACCCAGATGATGATGAAGTGGATGCCTGGCATCGCCACCACGTCAGTCATGGATTGTCCAGGGGAGATAGGAACGGCTTGGCACTGTTGTGGACCGTTGACCTTCATCGCCTCCACAGGAGCCGACTCCAGGACACAGGTTGCATACATGGAATTTCCTTCCGTAAATAGTAGGTGCGCTGAACAATTCAGTGGTCAGCTTTGAAAAAGCGGATAGGTGTATTATACAATTAAAATCATAATTTTACAATGGAAAGCCCCGCCGGTAAAAGCGGGGCTCAGCCATTGTTGCGAGCTCTCCGCGGGGGCGGGGTTAGTAGGTCATGACGATCGCTCCGTCAACGACGACGCGACCTCTCGGATCGGTGCAGTTGTACATCCTGGAGTAGTGGCCAAGGTGTTGGCCGAGGCGGAGTTCGTACATCGCTTGTTTTTCCTCAACCGACATTTCGTCGAAGCGAGGGATAACAGCGGTAATGGACGAAGGACGATCCGCCTTGCCACACTGGCATTCTGCGACTAGTTCGAGTGTCTTCACGCGTCATCCTTTCAGTTCGAAGTTGCTGGCCACACGTATGTCTGCTCGTTGTTCCGTGCTTCGTGGTCACCAGCGTGCTCAGTGCGCAGCGCACACTGAATTTGTTCACGAACGGTTACTTGGCCAATTTTGCGAGGCGGCAAGGTGTTCGATTCGACGCATCGGCGTGCGCCAAAACCCAACATCTCCACGAACTCACTTTGTAGCCAGCGGTACCCATTCAGCTTGGGTGGGCCACCGGTTGACCAGTCGATTGTTTGCCAATCCGGCCGTTGATAGGCTGTCAGGTAGTCGAACCTGACCGATTTGTCGCGCCACTGTGACATCCGCCACGGAAAAACCGAGTGAAGCTCGTACCAGACTCGTTCCGGCAGACCTTCGTCGATTCTTGTCTGACGAGCTCTCCATAAGGCGCCGCAGTGAACGCATCGAATGATCATGTTCACAGAGGCGGGTCCTCCGAAGTAAGGATCGATCGACGAAGCATCATCACGGTGACGCGGAAGGCGGCAGTCGTGCGGTGCACGGGAAATCGCTGCGTTCACTCGTTGATCGGGCGGCATGAACAGGGTCAGCTCTG
>JAUIDL010000003.1 GCA_030428585.1 bacterium
CGCCAGAACGTTTTCGGCACTGTCGCCGTATTGGAATGACACGTCCTTAAAGACAACATCAGGGGTTAACTTTTCTGGGTTAATTGCCTCAGGTCGGTCGTTGACATTGGTTGGCGTATCAAGGATTTCAGTCATTGGGGAAGCTTCAAGCAGAGCTTCTTCATAGCCATTTAATAATTCACCAACACTAAAGATTTGGGCTGCGACAAGTTGCAGGTACGTGAGGAGGAAGATGACGGTCGCGACATCAATCGTGCCTTGTGAGGCCAGCCAGGCACTGAGTGATAGAGCACTCAGCTGAATAATCACCATAATAAATAAACGAGCCGAACCTTCTTTGCCGACAAAGCCGATATCTTTGATATAGATTTTTTCGAAACGTGCCGTCATTTTATTCAGAAGCTTTTCTTCGCGGTCTTCATGAGCGAAGGTTTTTACCACTAAACTATTCGTCAGGTTGTCGGCAACGCTGGCGTGTATTTCACTGCGGAGCTTGCGTCGCTCATCGCGCAGTGGCTTGCGTACACGGATACTCCAACGCACCTCGAGAATCAAAGCGATGAGCAGCACAACTAACGCGCCAGCCAGAAGCAGTGATTGGGTAGCGATAATAATTAACCCAACGACAATCGAACCACCAAGTCCTAATGTCCGCATAATCAGCAAATCACGAATGACGATCTGGCTACGAATATAGTCGATGAATTTGCTGGTCAGTCCGCCGACTTTCTGGTTTACAAAAAAGGCGAGGTCTTTGTTGATTAGCGATTTAAATGCATCTTCGCGAATATACCGCGTCATCGCAGCTTCGTGATGAACGAGTGCCAGGAATCCAATCAGGTTAAACAACACGCCAGCCAAGCCTGCGATAGCGGCATATTGAAGGTTTTGCCAGAGTAAGTCGGTGTTGTCTGCTAATAGCTGCGCGACGGCTTGACTGAGAAAATAGGTGAGAATTGCGTTGATTGCCAGTACCGACAGCGGATACCCAATCAGCGCGATAATAAAGCTGGGCATGAAATTGCGTGTCGCTGCCCAATATAATTTGAGCGTTCGTTTTGTCAGACTCATATTCTTACCATTGTACCGCTTTTATTGTGCCAAAGTCTGTCGTTTCGCCAACTTTCTTACCAATTACCGCGAGTGCAATTGGACTGGCAGCGCTGACGACGAGTGCGTCACCATACTTCTTACCCGATCGATAAGTCCAATCACCGGCGATAAAAATGATGTGTTGATCGAGTATGACTGTCGCACCAATGTTTGCTGTATCGCGTGTTGGGCTTGGTTTTTGTAGAGAGCGCTGTAACCGGAGCTTTCGTAGCTGTGTGAGTTCTGCGAATAGTACCGATTGCTTATCGCGAAGCGCATCAAATGGTGCATTGTCGTGCCAGGTTTCCGACGATTGGTTGAGGGCGTCGTAAAAATCTGGCCCTAGGTCATTAATATTGATTTCTAGTTCTTTGATGCGAGCCTCGAGCCATCTAAGGTCGTCATCAAGAATAATTAACTCTTTGGTCATTATTTCTCGTTTCGTATTTACGTTGTCTTAGTGTGGAGTACTTGCGAGAGGTTCGGCTCGTCCGAACGTAAGCAAGAGAGCGGATCCGATTGGATCATCAAAAGTACTTATTAGTATGGACCATTTTTTACAGGGAAGCAAGTATCGTGACTAACCTTGGTGAAAATGCTATAATAACTTCCGTGCAAAAAATCCTTCTCTACTATAAATTTACCCCGCTCAGTGACCCTGAGGCGGTAAAGTTATGGCAAAAAACATTGACCGATAGCCTCAATCTGAAGGGGCGTATTTTAGTATCCCGCCACGGTATTAATGGCACGGTTGGTGGTGAGATGGATGATTTAAAGACCTACATCAAGCAAACGAAACAATTTCCTGGCTTCAAAGACATCGTTTTCAAATGGAGCGATGGCTCGCGTGATGACTTTCCGCGCATGAGCGTTAAAAACCGACGTGAACTAGTTGGCTTTAAAAACAGCGATGATGAATTTGATGTCGACGAGAACGGCGTGATTGGTGGGGGGACTCATCTGAAGCCACGGCAAGTGCATGAACTGATTGAGCAATATGGTGACGATGTTGTTTTCTTTGATGGCCGTAATGCCCACGAAGCCCAAATTGGCAAATTCAAAAACGCTGTGGTGCCAAACACCAACACGTCTCGTGATTTTATTGCCGAACTTGAAAGCGATAAGTATGACGACCTAAAGAACAAAAAAATCGTCACCTACTGTACTGGCGGTATTCGCTGCGAAGTGATTAGTGCCATGATGAAAAAACGAGGCTTTGAGGACGTTTATCAAATCGATGGCGGTATCGTGAAATACGGTGAGGCCTACGGCGATGACGGCCTATGGGAAGGCAGCCTGCGCGTGTTTGATGATCGTATGACGGTTGATTTTTCTGATCATGCCAAAACCATCGGCGAATGTAGCCATTGCCTTGGCGCTACCAGCAATTTTGAGAACTGTGCCTGGGCAAACTGCAACGATTTGGTGCTCATCTGCGAATCATGCAAAGAAAATCCTGACCTTTTGTTCCATACCGCTGCGTGCAAAGACCGTGCAGCCGTCGCTGTGTAGTCTTGACTTTTCTTTAGAAAAATCTGGGAGTATAATGAAGCCATAACACACAGGAGGAGTTGTTATGGCAAAAGTAGATCAACTAGCAACACAGGCTTGGGGCTTGATTGTTGCACAGGGCGTGATTGCCATCTTGGCTGGTATTGCGTTACTGTTTTGGCCGGGCATTAGTGCTGCGTTTTTGGCACTGTTATTCGGTCTCTTCGTACTGATTTGGGGTATTGTCGGCTTGGTCCGCAGCCTGATTGGTATGGGAAAAATCAACCTATGGTGGCTCGAGCTGCTATTTAGCATCTTGCTCATCGGCGTCGGTGTTTTCTTCTTACGAAACACAGTGCTTGGTGTCGAAATCTTCATCGTGCTGATTGGTTTGACCTTGATTGTTCGTGGTCTGGTCGACATGGTTGAAGGCTTCTTTAGCAAAGACGCTGAAGTCAAAGAAGCTCGTCCACTGTACATCATCCTAGGCGTCATCGGCTTAATCGCTGGTGTCGCAACATTGGCGTACCCAGTTGCAGCTGGTGTTGCCTTTATCTGGGTCGCTGGTTTGTACGCACTGCTTTACGGTTCAATCTTGATTGCCGTATCGCTCCGCACTCGTTCGATGGTTTCATAATCAATCGATATACACGATTCAAGCATCCCTTGCCAAGAGGGATGCTTTTGTTGCGCTATAATAATAAGAGTTCATGAACAAGAAACTCGAGACAAAATTAAAAGAATTGCCACGCTCGCCGGGCGTTTATTTTCACAAAGACAAAACTGGTGAGATTATTTATGTTGGCAAAGCAGCTGTGCTGCGGAACCGTGTCCGTCAATATTTTCAATCAAGTCGTGATATGGATGTTAAAACCCAAGCTTTGGTCGCAGAAATCGTTGATACCGATTGGACCGAGACCGAATCAGAGCTCGACGCGTTGTTTTTTGAATCAGAAATGATCAAGCGCTATATGCCGCGCTATAATGTTTTGCTTCGTGATGACAAATCACAGTCGTTTGTCCGCATTGATATGAAGAGTGAATGGCCGACAGTAACATTTACACGTCATCCAGCAGATGATGGAGCGCAGTATTTTGGTCCGTACTATAACGGGTTCGCCATCAAAAAAGCACTCCGTTATCTTCGCAAAGTTTTTCCGTATTACACCAAGCCGCCAAAAGCAGGCCAACGACCCGATCTGGATTCACATATCGGCCTGAGTCCAGCGGCGGGGACGTCGAGTGCTGAGTACAAAGCCATTTTAAAGCAATTGATTCGCTATATCGAAGGTGGTCGTAAGGCAATCGTCAATGAAATTGAAAAAGCCATGAAGCGAGCGGCGAAAGAGCATGATTTTGAAACCGCAGCGAAACTACGCAACAATCTACTCGACTTGAAATCGCTGCAACAAAAGATCATGTTTGGTGATAAAGAGTTCCTGGATATCAGTAAAGACAGGGCACTTTCGCAACTAAAAGAACTGTTACAGCTTGAAAAAATCCCCGCTCGGGTTGAAGGGTTCGACATCTCGCACTTAAGCGGGACGAACGTGGTCGCCAGTCAGGTGGTGTTTGTGAACGGAGTCAGCAGTCGCCAAGATTACCGTAAATATAAACTACGGGTCCAGCAAAATGATGACTATGCCAATATGTATGAGGTACTGCTTCGTCGACTGAGTCCAAAAAATATTCAGGCATGGGGAAAGCCAGACGTAATTCTCATCGATGGTGGCAAAGGACAATTGGAATCGGCGATTCGCGCTGCAAAAGAACGAGAGATTACGGTGCCAATCGTTAGCGTCGCAAAACGCAATGAAGAAATGATTGTTCATCGGACCGCTTCTGGCGTGTCGACAGATTACTTATTATCGCTGGCCGAGAACCCCACCCAGGGGGCGTTGGTGACAAAAGAAGGGAGCTATGTGGTGGTTAACCTTCATCCAGGTCAGGGCAATGCTTCGGGTCATTCAAAAAACCTTCGCGCGACCACGGGAATAGCCGTCCATACATATACCGATTTACTCAAATTGATTCAGCGCATTCGTGATGAATCACACCGGTTTGCGATTAGTTATCACACGACTCTCAAAAGGCAAAAACAGACAGCCAGTGCGCTTGAAGAAATACCTGGCATTGGTCCTGCGACTCGCCGTGTGTTACTGCGACGGTTTGGTAGTGTCAAAGCGATTAGCGAAGCTGACGATCAATCGCTGATTGATGCGGTTGGTACCGTTAAGACTCACTTGATCAAGACCTATCTCAAACGTTGATGACCTCATAGCGTTCATGCTATAGTGAAGCGCAAATGATGGGGCATACAAGACTACTGCGTCGCTTACGGGCTTTTACAGTGATTGAACTGATGGTTGTTGTGGTCATCATCGCTATTTTGGCGGCCGCAACTTTGGTAGGGTATAACGGTATTCGCTATAATTTGGCAAATTCAGCGGTACAGAGTGAGCTCGAGCGAGCAGAGGGTGCGATGGAAGTCGCTGCACAGTCTAATGACAGTGGCTACCCGAACGCGCTTCCCGAGAGCTTTCAGTCTATTGATAGTGTGCACGTCGGCTACGTTGAAGGTGATGCCCGCGGTTTTTGTCTCCAGGCCCGTAGTCGTGACTACACCGACATTCGCTATTACATCGATTTGTCGAATGACGTGACTGAACCAACCGAAGGCACGTGTGTGCAAGAGAACGATTACGACGCTGAATATACTGCGTTTGTCTTTGATACAACTTTGACCGGCTGCACGGGAACGGTCACTATTCCGATTTCTCAACCAAATGGATCACCAGGTAATACTATTGATTGGGGCGATTCATCATCAACTGCCTTTAATAACGCATTCCAGGGACACACCTACGGTGCACCAGGCGAATACGTCGCGTTGTATGACGGACCGATTACCCAAATGGACATGCGTACCTATACCAGCACCGCAATGAGTAAGTGTCTATCGAAGATTGTACAGTGGGGTGAGAACGCTCAACCGACATTCGTTGCTTTATCGGCAGCAAATCTCTCGTATGTAGCCGAACCACCACAATCATTGACGAGCTTTGATTACCTTTTCCAAGATTGCACGAATTTTAATCAGAATATTAACTACTGGGACACTGCTCATGTGACGACCATGAACAATACGTTTAAGAATGCCAGTCAATACAACCAGACGATGTCTAACTGGGATGTTTCTGATGTTACGAGCATGGTGGGGATGTTTAACAATGCCGATGCATTTAATCAACCGCTGAGTGCTTGGAACACAAGTAATCTCGTGACGACCGAAGCAATGTTTAGTGGCAACGCGGCGTTTAATCAGTCGGTTGCTGCCTGGGATGTAAGTAACCTAATTACGACACGGCAGATGTTCTATAACGCCAGCGCATTCAACAAACCATTTACCGATTGGAACTCAGCGAGTTTAACCGACACAACCCAGATGTTCTATGGAGCGAGTGCCTTTAATAGCGCAGTTGAGACGATGGATGTTTCGGCTGTAACGTCGGCATACTTAATGTTTGCTGCGTCACCGTTTAATCAATCGCTGGCTGGCTGGAATCTTGCGAGTTTGACGAATTATTTTGGATTATTCCAAGGTGCCAGTGCGTTTAATCAAAACATAAACTCTTGGGATGTGTCACAAGCAACCTCATTGTCCAATTTATTTTATGGGGCGACCTCATTTAACCAGCCACTTGATTCTTGGGATACCGCGAATGTGACGAATCTTGGGTCTACGTTCAGGGGTGCATCCTCCTTTAATCAGCCATTGAATTCGTGGGATACGAACAGCGTTACAAATATGTACGGGACATTTCAGCAGGCGACAAATTTCAATCAATCATTAAGTAGTTGGGAAACCAGCAATGTGACGACAATGTCTCGTTTATTCTATGGACCAACGGCCTTTAATCAACCACTGAGCACCTGGGATACATCAAGCGTGACCGATATGAGCTATATGTTTTACAACGCAGTGGCATTCAATCAAAACATTGGCAGCTGGGATACGTCGAAAGTGACAAATATGTACGCAATGTTTCGAAACGCCGACAGCTTCAACCAGCCAATTGGGAGCTGGAATGTGAGTGCTGTGAACGCTGCCTTCTTTGGTATGTCGTCGATGTTCCAAGACAATGACGCATTCAACCAGGACATTTCGAGTTGGAATACTGGGTCGGTTACCGCGATGAACTCGATGTTCCAGAATGCAACTGCGTTTAACCAGAATCTTTCCGGTTGGAACGTGACGAATGTTAGTCCGAAACCGCCATCAAACTTTGACACTGGCGCTTCGGCGTGGGTGCTGGCTAAGCCAATCTGGACGTAAGATACGGTATACTAGCCTGTATGGAATCGAGTTTTTTTCAGCGGAATCGCCAAGCTTTGCTGGCGACCTTGCCTGATGACGCGTTGATCGTCATGACTGCTTATGCTCAAATGCAATGGGGTGCCGATATGGCGGTCCCGTTTCGTCAGGAAGCTAACTTCTTTTGGGTCAGTGGCATTAGGCAGCCGCAATGGACGATTGCGTTTTCCACTTCTGAATCGGTTTTGATTGCACCTGACATTGACCCGACTCGTACGATATTTGAGGGTGGCCTCACCCACGATGAAGCCTTGAGTATGAGTGGCGTCAATCGAGTTATAAATCAACAGGAGGCAGAAGCATATTTTAAGACCCAAGCCGAGCATCGTTCAAAAGTATATGCACTGGGAGAGCTACCCCACAAGAAGTACTATGATTTTGTGTTGAATCCGGCGTCGGATGAGCTGTATGCAACACTAGAAACTGATTTTAGTCAGGTGCTCGATATTCGCGCCAATCTTTTGAAGCTTCGGGCGATAAAGTCTACGGAAGAAATTGCAGCAATTCGTCGGGCGGTTGACGTGACGATTGATGTATTTGAGCAAGCGAAGCGAGAGATATCGTCGAGCACATTTGAATACGAGATCGAGGCAACAATCAATGGTGGTTTTCGTCGAACTGGTGCTGATGGCTATGCCTACGACTCAATTGTGGCAGGGGGTAAAAATGCCTGTACGCTACATTATGTCGCCAATCAAGCATCATTGACACAGGGTACCGGTTTGTTAATTGACGCAGGTGCCCAGTGGCAAGGCTATGCAGCCGATGTAACCCGCACCTATGCCATTGGCGAGCCAAGCCAACGGTTGCGAGATATTCACAGGGCGGTTGAAAAAGCCCACCATCAAATCATTGATCTGATTAAGCCAGGTGTGGCCGTCAAGGATTATATTGAACGCGTCGATGTGATTATGAAGCAGGCACTCAAATCAGTCGACCTATTGAATTCAGAGGATGACTATCATCGCTATTTTCCTCATGCGATTAGCCACGGATTTGGTCTCGATGTCCATGAATCGCTGGGTGGATACGAAACGTTTCAACCAGGAATGGTATTGACGGTCGAGCCTGGTATATATGTTCCTGAAGAGAAAATCGGTGTCCGTATCGAGGACGATATTTTGGTGACGGAGCAAGGCAACGAGAATCTCAGCGGTCGTCTGTCGATGGGGTTATGATATACTAAAGGGCAGTATATGAAAGAACAATTTCTTGTGTTTTTGGTTCGGTGGGGGCTTAATGCGGTTGGGCTATGGATTGCCTATCGCTTGCTCGGAACAGGGTACGATGACCGCGAAGTAACAGCTGGTTTTTGGGGATTTGTCTTAGCTGGTCTGATCTTTTCTCTCGTGAACAGTATCTTTAAACCAATTGCAATGGTGTTGTCGTTGCCAGCGATTCTCTTAACACTCGGCTTGTTTGTGCTAGTGGTCAACGGAACGTTAGTCTACTTGTCGCTACTGCTTGCGCCTGGCATTTCGATGTCATTTATTAACTCGATTATTACCGGAATTATCCTTAGTCTGATAAACTATGTAGTAAGTGCTGCGGTTGAATTACAACGCAGTCGTTCAGGAGCTCACTAATGTCAATCGATACAATTTTGCAGATCATTACTATTGCCGCAGCGGTGCTGATGATTATTTCTATTTTGCTACAACAACGAGGTGCAACCCTTGGAGCAGGCTTCGGTAGCTCTGGAGAGCTGTATACCAGCCGTCGTGGTGTCGACAAGAACTTATTTGATGTAACGATCGTCTTTGCTGTTATTTTTGTGCTGTCTATCTTGGCCGGATTGTTACTGCCAGTATTCGGGTAGGGCGCGTGGAGCCAGAAGAAAAAAAACCAAGCAAGTGGAGACGGCTTCCAAAGAAGAGCTTTAGCTCAAAAGACCTCGCCAAGCGGATGCGCAAGGTTGAGGGAGCGACCGTCAAACACGCTCGTCGATTCGTCTTTAAACGCTGGAAGAATTTCCGTGAGTCACGTCGTCATATTGCGTTGTGGGTGCTGGCGATTGGTTTTTTGATTGGAGCCAGTGGCGTGCAAGTCTTTTGGTACCAGCAAAGTTACCGAGTTCTGGCAAATGCAAATGACGGTACCTATGCTGAAGCCGTGCTTGGTCCAGTTGAAACATTGAATCCTATCTTTGCCAATTCAAGCGCCGAAGAATCGGCGGCGATGCTGCTGTTTTCGCGCCTGCTTTCGTACGATACTACTGGTAATTTAAACTATGACCTTGCGGAAAAGATGACACTGAGCCGTGATCAAAAGACATACACCATTAAAATGCGACCTGATGCGCAGTGGAACGATGGCGTCTATGTTCGTGCGAGTGACGTCGTCTTTACGGTGGACTTATTAAAAAACCCATCGACCCACGCGACGATTACCGGCTGGAACGGCATTGATGTTAAAGAAGTCGACGATTTGACGGTCGCATTTACGTTGCCAAGTGTGTACGCTGCCTTTCCACACGCGCTGAACTATTTACCAATTTTGCCCGAGCACTTGCTGCGTGATATCGAACCAAGTGCCCTGCAAGAAAGTAGCTTTAGTTCGAAACCAGTAGGGAGCGGTCCATTTAGCCTTCGCTTTGTACAAGATTTGGATGAATCGAGTGAGCGAAAAATTATTCACATGGCCCGCAATGACGATTACTATAACGGGGCTGCCAAACTTGAACGGTTCCAATTGCATGTCTATAGCGATACCGAATCAATCGTCCGCGCTTTGAATACGTCAGAAGTGAATGCGGCGACCGATTTGACGGTTGCAGATACGGACGATATTAGCAGTGAGCGCTACACTACCTACCGTCAACCGGTGAATAATGGTGTCTATGCACTCTTTAATACTACCGACGGCGTCTTAAAAGATGCTAAAGTTCGCAAGGCTTTACAAATCGGAACTGATACTGAAGCCATACGGGCAATAGTCGGCGAGGATACGCCAAGTCTTCACTTGCCATTTATTAACGGACAGGTGTCGGGCAAATTGCCGAAAGCGCCGACGTATGATCCGGGAAAAGCCGGACGATTGCTTGATAGTGCTGGGTGGAAAATCAATGGTGGTGTTCGCAAGAAAGGCAAGACTGAACTGAAGCTTGAAATTGTCACAACCAATAACCGTGATTTCAACCAAGTCCTGCAAGAGTTGCAAGAACAATGGAACTCACTAGGTGTGACGATGACGACGATGGTCGTTGACCCAACCGATCCTTCGCAAAACGTCGTTCAGAATATCCTCCGACCGCGAAATTACGACGTCTTATTGTATCAGCTGACGATCGGCGGCGACCCAGACGTTTATGCCTACTGGCACTCGAGTCAGGCTGACGGTGGCTTTAACTTCTCGAACTATTCAAATAGTATTTCCGATACTGCACTCACCAGTGCACGGTCAGTCGTGCAACCAAGCCTGCGGAATGCCAAATACGTTACCTTTGCAAAACAGTGGATGGCTGATGCGCCAGCAATCGGGCTCTATCAGACGACAGCCCAGTATGTCTACGGCAGTAGTGTGAATAACAACCCTGAAACCAGACAATTAGTGAACTCGGTCGATCGGTTTACCGACATTTTATATTGGACGGTAGGGGACAGGATTGTCCATCAAACACCATAACGGTTGATTAATACGACGAATTCGGCTATAATCTCCTCTGTTAGGGCGCTTAGCTCAGCTGGCTAGAGCATCTCGTTTACACCGAGAGGGTCGGGGGTTCGAATCCCTCAGCGCCCACCAGTATGGATTTTACACCTCTTCGTTTTGTTTAGGCTTCACGCCGGGAAAATCTATGATTTTCTCGGGTTGCAGAATCACAAAAAGAAGAGGTGTAAAATCCAGCGTTTGCGCGAGTGGCGGAATTGGTAGACGCGCTAGCTTGAGGGGCTAGTGAGTATTGCACTCGTGGAGGTTCAAGTCCTCTCTCGCGCACCAAAATAATAGGATCCGATTTTTCGGAGCCTGTTATTATTAGGTAAGAGCTATTGAATTAATTGCGAAATAAGCGTAAGTGTGCTATAATAAAGAGATACGGAAGCCCGAACAGGGCACTATTTTTATGAAAGACCCAAATAACATCCGCAACGTTGCTATCATCGCCCACGTCGACCATGGAAAGACGACGTTAGTTGATGGGTTCTTAAAACAGAGCAACACGTTCCGCGAAAACCAAGCCGAAATGGATCAAACGCTGATTATGGACAGTGGTGACCAAGAGCACGAGCGCGGTATCACGATTACCGCCAAGCAAACCGCTGTGTATTATGGCGATTACAAAATTAATATTATCGACACACCAGGCCACGCTGACTTTTCGGGCGAGGTCGAGCGAACCCTGAATATGGCTGATGGTGTTATTCTGATTGTCGACGCCCAAGAAGGGCCAATGCCACAGACCAAATTCGTCCTTTCGAAAGCATTGTCACTTGGCTTGAAGCCAGTCGTCGTGATTAACAAAATCGATAAGCCATCACGTCGAATTACGGAAGTTGAGGACGAAGTGGCAGATCTGTTTTTGGAACTTGCCATCGACGACAGTCAACTGCATTACCCAGTCTATTACGCCATTGGCCGTGAAGGAAAAGCTTGGCAAGCCGTTCCAGACAACCCAGCTGAACACGCCGATTTGACGCCTATTTTTGAAGCAATTGTTGACGATATTCCTGCGCCTGATGTGAACGTTGATGGAACGCTGCAATTACTTGTCACTTCGTTACAGTATGATTCCTTCCTCGGTAAGTATGCCATCGGGCGCATTTCTCGCGGCCGTATCGCCAAAGGTCAACCGGTGACATTGGTTAAACGTGACGGAACGCCAGTGTCTGGAAAAGTTGACAAACTGTTTGGCTATCGCGGGCTGACTCGTGAAGAGATCGATAGCGCCAGTGCTGGTGACATTGTTGCCTTGACCGGTGTTGCTGACGCCCACATTGGTGAGACAATTGCCGACAAAGAAAATCCTGAAGCGCTCCCAGTCCTTGAAGTCGAGGCGCCGACGCTCAGTATGTATCTTGGTCCGAACACCAGTCCGATGAAAGGCCGTGAAGGTGACTTTACGACCAGTCGTCAGATTGGCGATCGTTTGCAGAAAGAGCTTGAAACCAATGTCGCTCTGCGTGTTGTCGATGACGGGATTGGCTTTATTGTGTCAGGACGCGGTGAACTTCACTTGTCTGTCTTGATTGAAACCTTGCGCCGTGAAGGCTACGAATTTGAAGTAGGGCGACCACAAGTGGTTACTATCGAAGAAGACGGTCAGACGAAAGAGCCTGTCGAAGAACTGTCAGTCGAAGTTGGTGCTGAATTTGTTGGCACGATTAGCCAAGAACTCGGTACGCGCCGGGCTGAACTGACCCATCAAGAAACCCTGCCATCTGGCGCAATTCGCCAAACCTACATTATTACGACTCGAGGTATGATCGGACTTCGCAACTTGTTGCTGACTGCAACCAAGGGAACGGTCATTATGAACAGCTTGCCGCATGGTTACCAACCACTCGGACAGAAGATCCAGAGTACTCGAAATGGGGCGCTCATTGCCTTCGAAGCGGGGAGCTCGACACCATATGCACTGCAAAGCGCAGAATCACGCGGTGAATTATTCATCGGTCCGGCGGTTGAAGTCTACGCCGGCATGATAGTCGGCTTGAATAATCGTCAAGAAGACCTCGACATCAACGTCTGTAAAGCCAAGCATTTGACAAACATGCGCTCGAAATCATCTGACGGAGCAGTCCAGCTAACACCATTCACCGAACTGAGTCTCGAACAGTGTATTGATTTTTTGGCAGATGACGAATTACTGGAAGTGACCCCAAAGAACTTGCGTTTACGCAAACGCTATCTCGACCCAAACCAGCGCAAGCGCGCGGCAAAATAACCAATCGCCCTCTTTAAACTATGACGTATCAGCGTTATACTTTTATTAACTATGGTGCGAAAAAAGATAAACACAACCGATCAGCTCAAGTCATCACTCGTCAAGACAGCCGGGATGTTGATTAAGACGCGAAAAGCACCCGACGAGTTGTTAGGAGATTTATTCTTAGATGTCCAGCAGCAGCAAATTTATCCTGATGGGAAAACATTTGTTGATTTAGTGCCAAAAAAGCGTATTCGTTCGATCCAAGAAGAATATACAATCCTGAAAGAGGATCCCAACTTCAATTTGGCTGAATTCGTGTCGCGTCATTTTTACGATTTATCACTGACAGTTCACAAAAAAGATCCGTTTGAAATCAAGAAAGACGAGGCCATCGAAGACCACATTGATCGATTGTGGACGCACCTAGAGCGACGAAACCGGGTGACGCGGGGTTCGTTGGTTGCGCTGCCGCATCATTACATTGTGCCGGGTGGTCGCTTTAACGAACAGTTTTACTGGGACACGTATTTTATTATGCTGGGGCTCGCCGCTGAAGGAAAATGGGCGCGGGTTGAAGGCATGGTGAAGAACTTTGCCTTTATGATTCGCAAGTACGGCTATATTCCAACGGCCAATCGAACCTATTTCCTCAGTCGCTCGCAACCGCCCTTCTTTCCGCTGATGGTGCAACTACTCTCCCAGAAGCGCGGCAAGAAAATCATGCGCGACTACCTGCCACTAATGCTGCAAGAATACCGGTTTTGGATGAAAGGGCGCACAAAATTGCAAGAAACCGAGCACTTTGCCTATCGTCGCGTCGTTCAGATGCCAGACGAAACGCTCCTCAATCGCTATTACGACAACAAGGTAACACCGCGGCCTGAATCACTGCGCGAGGATCGTGAAACGGCGAATCATGCAGATATGCGTGAGCCAGATCGCCTCTTTTTGCACCTGCGTGCGGCGGCAGAATCAGGCTGGGATTTTAGTGCCCGGTGGTTGACTGACGAAAAGGACCTACGTTCCATTCACACCGCTGACATTATTCCAATTGACCTAAACTGTTTGATGTATCTGATGGAGCAGACGATTGCCACGAGCTACAATGGCTGGCTACATCCGATACTAAAAGCTCGCTATCACCGTCGGGCGAATCGACGCAAAGACGGCATTCAAAAATATCTTTGGAATGAAGAAAAGGGCTGGTTTATGGACTATAACTTCCATCATCACAAACAAACACAGTTCGTCAGTTTGGCGGGAGTGTTCGCCTTGTACGCGGGTATTGCAACTGATGAGCAGGCAAAACTGATTGCTGAACGTCTCGAAAAAGATTTTCTGATGCCCGGTGGCTTGGTGACGACAAATGTCGACAGTGGCCAACAATGGGACAGTCCGAATGGCTGGGCGCCGTTGCAATGGGTCGCCATTGAAGGTCTGCGAAAATATGGCTATGATGCGTTGGCTGATGACATCAAGCACCGTTGGATGCACACTATCGAACGGGTGTATGACAGCTCGCACCGTTTAGTCGAGAAGTACAACGTGATGGAAGGCGACGGACTTGGCGGCGGCGGCGAGTATGTGCTACAAGATGGCTTTGGCTGGACGAACGGCGTGTACAGCGCATTAAAACACGACTTGCGGCTATAATCCTCACGCTTTGGCCTCTCTACAGATACGAGTATAGTTGAACACAGTTATGCAATTATCTCCGGTGCAAAATCATATTATTTCGCAGTTAAAGAATGCCGACACGAAGCGCTTTACTGACCTGCGCCCTGACGGCATCGAAAACGATCGCTATAATTACCATCTTCGATTCTTGATCAAAAAAGGTTTGATTACAAAAACACCACATGGATACTCGTTGACCAGCATGGGCGAGCGCTATGTTGCTGATGTTTTTCATACCAGCGATCAGGCGCAACGGTTGTTCAAAATTAACGTGATTACGATTGTGTCGCGTCGAACCGAGCACGGTATAGAAATCTTGAATCAAGAACGACATTCCCAGCCATCGTATGGAAAAATTGGTGTCATGGGAGGCACAATTTTAAAAGGTGAGCCGTTGTTGGATGGTGCGAGGCGCAAGCTCCAGAATGAAACTGGCCTTCAGGCTGAATTTAGACTAGTCGGGCACGAACGTCGTCTCCGCTATCGTAATGATGAACTTTTTTCGGACGTGTTATTCCCAATCTGCTATGCCGATGAAAGCAGCGGCACGTTAACCGATACTGAGTATGGTCACAATTTTTGGGTACCGATTGACCAAGCAATTCTTCACGAACAAGATCCGCACGATTCCATCGTCAGTATAAAAACGACGCTGGAGGCGATACGGGACGGGACAATTGAACAGCTGCCACTGTTTTATCACGAGACGAGACAAAACGCTGTTTAATTTCTAGTGAAGATGTCTTCACTTATGCGTCCCGTCTCGGTTTTATAGGCTAGCATCAGGAGGATATATGACGACACACTTAGAAACACTGGCAGCCAAGGGGGTTGCCCACGTACCGTACGAACCCGAGCTTCGTCAAGCCGTTGCGGACACACTGCAGCTATGGCAGGATTTTGTTGAACTGCCGCTGGAAGATAAACAGCATTACCTGGCGACAAAAGCATCAGATTGGTTGGGCTACGAAATCAAGGACGGTTCAGGTCCGCATGGCGACCGAAAGCAGAATTTTGACATTTCAGCTTCCTATCCTCAACCAGGATTAGACCAGGATCCATTTATTAAGAATAGTTACGAACTTAGTGTGGTGATGGCGCAAAAGGCTCAGCAAGTTGCACAGGAAATAGGTGCTCAGTACGACATTGATCAACTGAAAACCATTAAGCTCGAAGATATCGAAGCCTTTGTCCGGTTTTTGTATTATCCGGGTCACCGTCAGGTCGGCGATTTGTTTGGCGAGCCTCATACCGATCAGAGTGGGATGACATTCCACTTAGCCGAAACCAGTGATGGTTGCGAGCGACTTGATCCAAAAACACGTGAGTGGTTGCCAATGCCGGTCGATGAGACTGAGGGGCTTTTGTTTGGAGCAATGCAGCTCCAATTATTGTCGAATGGGGAAATTCCTGCCTTGTGTCATCGAATTCGCACCAATCAAGAAACGGCGAGCGTCGGACGATATGCCGTTGTGTGTTTTGTCCGTTTTTTGGGCGATGTGCCGCTGTATGACAAAGACAAGCATGGCCGTTTGCAAGAAAGGACACCAGGTTTTAACTACGATCTTTCGACTGAGGAATTTGCAAAGCTTTTTACTAAATAAGCTGCTCGTCTATTGATTCAAACTTGAAAAGATGCTTAAGTATAAGCATTATGACAAAGCGCTCAAAATCTTCTCGAAAAAACAAATCTAACTTTCCGCTCTCGACTGCGGTGATAGCCTACGGCTTCTTCTCGTTCCTGGCAATCCTCGTCCTATTCGTTGTGGCCATTTATCAAGATCGTCAAATTCAGTCGTTAGCCAAAGAAGACTTTAACCAGTCAGCTAGTGCTGCGCTGGCCGAGCAATATCGAAGTCTTTCTGTTGACGCAACGGGTAACCGCGCCTATGCAAGTGACGCACGGGTTGGCTTTGTGAATACGAACAATACCTCAACAGTGCTGTACCGACACGATGCGAATACCGCGTCATCAACCAAAGATGTCATTTTGATGGTATCGAACCGCGACTTAGTTGGAAATCTACAATTTGGGGCTGACGGTACATGTTACAACCCATATATCGTCACGATTGAGAGCGATCCATATCAAGGTTATGAAAAAGTTGCTACCAAGCAACTCCAAGATGGTCGTGATGTCGTCATCTATGAGTCAACCGCCAAGGACTGTGCTTACTTTGTTGACGGCACGACTGGCAAAGCAATTATGACTATGCTTCGATCTGTACAGAGCTACTAAAAAATCCTCTGATCCTTTAACTCGTCTGGCAAAAAACCTTTGTCGTGTTTAAAGTCGGCTTTCCATTGGTAATCTTTGCCATAACCCAAGTCTTTCATGAGTTTCGTCGGAGCGTTACGGATGTGTAACGGAACGGGTGCTTCGTTGTATTGTTTGGCGAGCGACATTGCTCGACCCATGGCGTCGGTTGTGGCACGTGACTTTTCGCTTTTGGCAAGAGCACTGGCGACGTGGAATAAAATATAGCTGGATTCTGGCATGCCAATTCGTTCGACGGCTTGAAAAGCATTCAAGGCGAGACCCAGCGCACCATTCCCAGCCAAGCCGATATCTTCAGACGCAAATATGACCATGCGACGGGCGATAAATTTTGGATCTTCGCCGGCGTCAATCATTCTTGCTAGGTAGTATAGTGTCGCATCGACATCGCTGCCACGCATGCTTTTTATGAAAGCACTGATAACGTCGTAGTGCATGTCGCCATGCTTGTCGTAGCCAGGCAGGCGTTTTTGTGCGGCCGACTTGACAGTTTCGATGGTGACTTTTTTCGCCATGCCGAGCGCCAGTTCTAAGTTACCTAACGCTACCCGAGCATCGCCACCCGAAAGTTCCGCGATGTAATCGAGAGCTTTGTCGTCAATGCGTTTCTCGACTTTTTCAGTTTTTACCGCATGCTGCAAAATCGCTATGATGTCGTCTTTGGTGTGAGATTCGAGAACCAAGACACGACTCCGACTCAGGAGCGGCGTAATTACTTCAAAACTTGGGTTCTCGGTTGTTGCGCCAATCAACGTAATCAGTCCTGACTCGACGTGCGGCAAAAAGGCGTCTTGCTGGGCTTTGTTAAAGCGGTGGATTTCATCGACGAATAGAATGGTACGCAGTTGCAAGTTCCAGTTCTGGCGAGCATGTTCGACGATGCGCTCGACATCTTTTTTACCACTGGTGACGGCAGATATTTCGATGAATTCAGCATTTACTTCCTTGGCAATAATGCGCGCCAAGGTTGTTTTGCCACTGCCGGGTGGCCCCCATAAAATCAAACTGACCGGTTCACGGTTTTTGACAATTTGACGCAGGATCTCTTTGTCGCCCAACAGGTGGGTTTGGCCAATCACCTCATCCAAGGTCTGCGGGCGCATACGCTCGGCTAGTGGTACTCTCTCCATATTTCTATTATAATTGAGATAGTTAGAGGAGGAAAACAGTATGGACTTTATTTTTTGGATTATTATCATCGGGGTTGCGATTTTTATCCTAAGCGGGCTGAAGGTGATTAATCAATATCAACGCGGGGTTGTGTTGACCCTCGGTCGGTTTACTGGTGTGCGCCAACCTGGCCTGCGGATTGTGGTACCGATTTTCCAGACGATGACACGGGTGGATGTCCGTTCGACACCAATCGATGTAGCGAAGCAGGAGGTTATTACCAAAGATAACGTGACAGTTGGCGTCGATGCAATTGTCTATTTCCGCGTCATTGATCCAAAAAAAGCCGTACTCGAAACAGTTAACTACGTCTATGCGACTAGTCAGTTTGCGCAGGCGGCACTACGTGACGTCACGGGTAACTTTGAACTCGACGATTTGCTGGCAAAACGAGAAGAGGTCAGCCTGCGGATTAAAGAAATCGTTGACGCCGAAACCGACAAATGGGGTATCGACGTTGAAAACGTCAAATTGCAAAACATCGAGCTCCCGGCTGATATGAAGCGAGCGATGGCCAAGCAAGCCGAAGCCGAGCGAGAACGCCGTGCCAACATTATCGGTGCCGACGGTGAAAAAGCTGCCGCCAAAGCCATGGCCGAAGCCGCCGAAATCTTGGCCCACGTCCCAGCTGCGATTCAACTCCGAACGTTGAACACGCTAGAGCGCATTAGCACCGAGCCAAGTCAAAAGACAACCTTCTTGTTTCCAATCGAGCTGATCGATGCCCTGCGTGGCGGCAAGAAATAACTTGTCATAACCTCTGACCTCTAGTAAAATGGATAGAGTTCAATGGTGTGGCTCTTTAGCTCGTTGCTGCGAAGCAGTACCGAAGATAATAGTAGAGCAGAGGCCTGAGGCCTCTCACCACGAACATTGTGTGGCTCTTTAGCTCAGTTGGTAGAGCAGAGGCCTGAAGAGCCTTGTGTCCCCAGTTCGAGTCTGGGAGGAGCCACCAGAATATACAATACACGCGGGTGTAGCTCAGCTGTTAGAGCGCTTCCTTGCCATGGAAGAGGCCCAGGGTTAGAGTCCCTGTACCCGCACCACAGAAAAGGCCGGTCACTATGACCGGTTTTTTCTGTGGTTTAAGGTATCGTGCTGTAGCCCTGGGCCTCTTCAGAGAAGAAAATAGCCCAGGGTAAAACCCGCCGCGAGCTTCAGCGAGCTAGGGTTAGAGTCCCTGTACCCGCACCAAACAAACAACGTCCATCCGGGCGTTTTTTGATATCATGAACACATGACTGATAAACTAGCGCCTGAACAAATCGACGACATTATCGCTCAGTATCAAGGTTGGCAACGAGATTTGCTTGTGCAGCTTAGGTGTATTATTACGAACGCCGCGCCCGAAATCATCGAAGAAGTGAAATGGAAAATGCCAAGCAACCCGATAGGCTTGCCGGTTTTTTCTCACAATGGGATTGTCTGCATTATCCAAACGTTCAAAAACGATATCAAGCTCGTATTTTTCAAAGGTGCATTCTTGTCTGACCCGCACAAACTGTTTAATGCTCGGCTAAAAAGCTCTACTGACCGAGCTATAGAGTTTCACGAGGGCGATGCGGTCGACGAAGACGGTATTAAGGATTTGGTGGTTCGGGCTGTCGATTATAACGGTCGTTCTTAGTATGGTCTCGTTTTGAGTGTTCATATCTTTATCATGAATTCTGCTATGCTATGTCTATGAAGAAAGCAGTTTTCCTCCACGGTACCGACGGATCGCCAACTGATCACTGGTTTCCGTGGCTTCAGAAGAAACTAGTAGAAAACGGGTATCAGGTTTTTGCACCAACGTTGCCAGAAAATCACACGCCAAACCGAGATACCTATGAATCGTTTTTAAAGAACGCAGATTGGGATTTTACTGACAACCTACTTGTTGGGCATTCTTCCGGAACTACCACAATTCTGAACCTATTGATGGCGGATTGGTTTCCAAACGTCAAAGCTTCGGTCCTGGTTGGTACTTTTTTGAACGAAGACCTGTTGGACGGGCAAGAGTGGTATGAGCCTGGTCAATTCGATGGCTTATTTGTACAGGACTTTGATATCGGAAAAATTAAACAAAAATGTCCAGAATTTATTTTTGTGCACGGCGATAATGACCATGCTTGCAGTTATAACGATGCGAAAGACTTTTCTGATCAAGTTGGGGGTGATTTCATTACGATAAAGAATGGTGCGCACCTAAGCGGTAGTTCTGGTATTACTGAGATATCAGAGATGGTTGAGGCGTTGGATCAAAAAGGTTTGCTGTAAAGCAGGTATTCTATACTGATGCTATGATAAATCTATGAACGAAAACTACACCCACCGAGCTGCTGAGATACTCAACACGATTCGTTATGCAACGCTTGCGACCGTTACACAAGATGGTCGGCCATGGAATAGCCCAGTCGCGCATGAAATAGATACGAACCTGACGATTTATTGGATATCCGACAAAGAAAATCAACATTCAAGAAATGTGGCACATAATCATAAGGTATTTATCGTCATTTACGACAGCACGGTTCCTGAAGGTGAGGGTGAGGGAGTCTATATCGACGCCGAGGTAAGCGAGCTGACCGATCCAGAAGAAATCTTGCATGTCCGCCGATTAAAAAAGGGCGAAGATTACCAACCGCAGGACGGAGAGTTCCTTGGCGACGCGGTGCGACGAATTTATAAAGCGGTTCCAAGAGCGATATGGATGAATGATGCGGAAATGAAAGATGGTGTGTTTGTACGTGATTATAAAGTTGAGCTTGATATACATGCTGTTGCAGAGCTGTTTAAACAGCAGCGCCACTAGAGTATCTGCTAGGATAGATATATGCACACAAAGTCAGGCAACCCACTTTTCCCAATTGGTATTGGCACGTGGAATATCGGTGGTTCATTCTCGGCTGATCCAACCGCAAAATATAAAGGCGCAGTCCCTAGCTACGATAATGAATCCGCAGAAATCGAAGCACTTCGCTACTCGATAGCAAACGGTCAAAACCATATCGATACCGCCGAATTATACGGTGCATTTCATACAGATGAGGTTGTTGGCAAGGCAATCGAAGGACTAAGTCGTGAAGATCTATACATCGCAGATAAGCTTTGGAGAACAAGTCTTGGTACTGGCCTAGTCCGTCCAACTGTTGATAAGATGCTTCAAAAACTGGGTACGGAATATTTGGACATGCTCTATATTCATGCACCGTTCGAAGGAGTTGACTGGCAAGAGGCAATTCTTCAGATTGACGCATTGATTGACGAAGGAATTGTTCGAGATTTTGGGGTGAGTAATTTCTCGGTGCGGGATATGGAGGAGGTGCGAAAAATTGCCAGACACCCCATCGTTGCTAACCAGATGAACTACAATGTGCTTTACAAAGATGAAGTGAACGAAGAGTTCAAAGCGTATTGTGAAGAAAATCATATTCAAATCATCGCTTATCAACCAGTTAAACGCCAAGCGGTAATGGAAGACACCACTATTCAATCTATTGCGAAAAATCATAATGTGACGCCTGCACAAATTGCCATAGCCTGGCTACTAACACAGAACGCACTTCCAATTCCCAAGGCGATTAATATGAAACACATTGATGAAAATATTAACTCTGTCGCAATCGAGTTGTCCGAGCATGAACAAGAGATACTGGGTGCGTTATAGAAACTGATCGTATTTGCTATCATAAAACTATGAACCTCGAATCAACCATCCGCCAAAACCTCGACAACACACTTCATATGTCACTCGCAACCAGCCGGGACAACATGCCTTGGATATGCGAAGTGCACTTTTCCTATGATGACCAGTTGAACCTATACTACCGATCGCGGTCGTCGCGCCGACATAGCGAAGACATTGCACTCAATCCGAACGTTGCAGGCAATATTGTCAAACAACACGCCATCGACGAATACCCGCTCGGGCTTTATTTCGAAGGCAGTGCTGAAATCCTTGAGGCAGGAACTGAGCAAGACAAAGCGTTTGTTTTACTGCGCGATAGGGGGAACGCAGGTGAAGACGCAATTGAGGACGCCGCAAAAGACGACGGTCATAAATTCTACAAAATTACCGTTAAAAATTGGTATGTTTTTGGCAAGCTCGATGATACGGGCGGACATAAATACAAGCTTGAATGGAATGGCGGCGAAAACCAGCGATAGCTAATAGATGTAGCTAAACCTGCGAAGCAACCCGATACCCATAAAAAGATAGATTGCCCGTTTGCTCATGTAATGGGACGGGAAATTGGCCTGGATCAAACGACGCCCTGGTGTCATCATCATCGGCATCAACCTCCAAAACACGAAGCGGACTGTCGGTGAACTCATCATAAATCAGCTTAAAATTTACGCCATTCTGTTCGAACGGAAATTCATGTCTGCTTTTGGCGATTTGTAATATCGAACGTGCTTTTAGGGCTTCGTATTCTTCTTCGTCGTTGTCGATTCTTTTCTTATCCGACGTCCGCTTGCCATCTGGGGACATGACTTTTTTAATATGCCACAGCTGGGTTTCGCCACTGGCAAGCACCTTATGAACAACTTTCTCCTCACTGTCAGGATCAGTCACTAGCCAGTCAGTCGTCAGATCTGAAGACGAGACGCCGTGGGCGGCTAAAAACGCTGGATCAATGCCATCAAGGGTGAATTTTCGGGCGTTATCATCGATAACTTCATTTTTTTCTGGGGTGTTCGGTAATGCTTCGCTCATGGCATTAGTATATCCTGTTTTGCTATGATAAAACCATGCAAACCCATCGAATCTATACCATGAGCTTCGCCAGCGTGTATCCGCTGTATATCCAAAAAGCTGAACGGAAAGGTCGCACCAAAGCTGAAGTTGATGAGATTATCCACTGGCTGACGGGCTATAACGACACACAGTTCCAAAAAGCCCTGGACAACCAAACCGATTTTGAAACCTTTTTTGCTGATGCGCCGAAACTGAATCCATCTCGAAAACTGATTACCGGCGTGATTTGTGGCGTCAGGGTCGAAGAGATTAAAGAGCCGACCATGCAAGAAATTCGGTATCTCGATAAATTAATCGACGAACTCGCTCGAGGCAAGGCGATGGAAAAGATCCTCCGTACCGCCTGAAACCCCTCATACATTGCGTTTTTATAACTTTTATGCTATAATATATAGATTAGGTAAAAGTGAGTAAAAATGGCTGCACATCCGCTATCCACCACTGTTCGAACCATTTCGGCGCATTGGCGTCGCTTTAGTCGTGGGCAAAAACGCTTGATTGTCATTTGGGCAGTTGTTGGCGTGCTCTTGATCGCTGGAATTAGTAGTGTCTCTGCTGCTAAATCAGTCCCGCCGATGCTCTACCCTCCAGTTGAAGTCGAAAAGCTCAACACAAATTCTCAAACCACCTACGCTGAAATTACTGAAACACGGCCCATCAAATATAGCCTAGTCAGCAAACTCGACGAGTTTATTCCAATCGGGACGTCTGAGGTGACGACCGACGGTCGCGACGGTGTCGCTGCGGACATCTACAAAGTCACGTATGTGAACGGCGAAGAGGTCAAACGGGTCCTGATAAAAACCGAAACGATTGAGCCAGCTATTGACGAAATTACCTCGATCGGCGTCTACATTGACCCGAACGAGAACAAAGACCGATTCTAGTTGTGCTTTGGTCACCTTCGACAGGTGTAGTATACTCGGTACATGACTGGAGAACAGCTTTCGGAAAGCGATCTCATTTACTTAAACCGTGCCTCGCACGGATTGCTGACGGAGCTGACAACTAATCGCGGAACCTTTGCCTCTTCGGCACTCGGGTGGAACGGACCATATCACGCCTTCTTCGCACGTGACGGTGCTATCACTAATAACTTTACGATTTCATCGGTCCCACTAGGTGGTGATCGTCGCCTCGCAACCATCGCCTTTGAAGGCGAAAAGACAGCCGCACGAGAGTATACCGGCAAAGTTAACGAACCGAGTCGTGGTGAAGAAGTCGGAAAACGTGAACACGAACACCGTACCGAGCTCAACAACGAAACCAGCGATGTACAACATGCCGCTGCCACAAATGAAAAACCTTGGTATGTTGATGCTGATGGTGTTTTGCGGAACTGGGACACCGCCGACGGAACTTCACACGGTATCGTCACGCTTCTGCGTGGACAGCGCACACTCAATTCGCCGTTGCCTGCTGATGTTGAGGCATCGGTCAAATCGTCACTAGGGTGGATTATGAATCAAATGGGCGAGTACGACGGCTTAGTCGGGTTTACTGGCGCCGGTCTACAGCCGGGCAGAATTTATAGCGGACTCCATAACCAAAGTTGGCAGGATAGCGAAGATGCCTATCAGACCGCCAATGGAGAAAATGCACCACACCCAATTAAAGATGTATTAGTGAACGCCATGGCCTGGGCTGCCTTGCGCGAAGGCGGTCGGTATTTCTCGTCGAGCGATCCAGATTTGAGTCGAACCGTCTTGCAGTACGCGGACGATTTAAAGGAATTATTTAATCATCCGGAACGTGGTTTCTTGGTGGACGACGAACATACAGTGCTCGCGCAAGCGATTGATGGTACGGGGACTCGGTTAACTCAATCAGGTATTGATCAGGGTTCCGTCCTGTATGCTTTTGGACCCGACGGAGAATTGATTGTCGACAAGTCGATTGCCGACAAGATTGTCAAAAAGATGCTGGCACCTGATATGTTCAACCCGATGGCAGGTATTCGCATGTACTCTTTAAACACAACGTTCAATCCAAACGGAACTAAATACCACGCTGATCCTTATACGCTGTGGCCATACAAGTCGGGTGAGGTAGCCTATGGCATGGAGCAAGCTGGCTACCAAGCGGAGAGCGATCAAGTGAAGTACGCTTTCTTGAACGTGATTCATCAATTAGATTCAAACATTGAGATGTTTGTCGAAGCCAGCCAAGATCGATTTGAGCCATGGAGTCATCCAGATCACCGGATTGGTCAAATGAGTTCATTGCAACAGGCATGGACCGCTGGAGCAGTGTATTGGGCGACCTCGAGCTTGTTAAGTAGAATTCAGCAGCGACAAGGTAAGGAGTAGACATGAAAATCGCGATTATCGCCCCACCATGGTTAAGTACGTATCCAGGATGTTATTACGGCATCGAAAACGTGATTCAAAATTTGACCAGTGAATTACACAAGCGCGGTCACGACGTGGTGTTATTCGGCGTCGGCGGTAGTAGTACTGAAGCTTCGAAAATCTATTGGTACCACAAGGAAGATCAGTACAAAAACATTCACCGTGCATGGTATGAAGCGGTGCCAATTATTAGCTCGCACTTGCTGTATTCTTTGAACATTATTACGAGTCACGGTGATTTCGACATCGTGCATGACCATAATAGTTTCGTCGGTCCAGCGATGATGGCGTTTGCCTATGGCAATTTACCACCCGTGCTGCACACGTTGCACGAACCGTTTACGAACCCAAAACTGATTGATGCCGGGATTCCCGACAACCGTATGTTGTTCGAAGAATTAAAACACGCGCGTGGTATGTACTTTAGCGGTGTGTCGGAATCGCAGCTATCGACCGCGCCAAAAGACATTGATTCTCGCGTCCTTGAAGTGATTCCAAACGGCGTCGAATTAAATGACTATACCTTCCGCGCTAAAAAAGAAGACTATTTCCTGAGTGTCGGCCGAATTTCCGAAGACAAAGGCCAAGCAATCGCAGCCAAGCTATGTAGCGAATTAAAAGTACCTTTCAAGATGGCTGGAACAATTGGTGGGAATATTACGACAGCTAAACAAGCCGCAGCTGAACTAAAATCACCGACCGCGTTGTCGACTCAGAACAACCCCTACTTTGAATATTACCGCGAAAAAGTTGCCCCATTCTTAAAGAAAGACAAGATTGAGTACCTCGGGACGATTTTTGGTCCAAAAAAGAAAGCGCTGTTTGCGAAAGCAAAAGCTTTCTTAGCGCCCATTACTTGGGAAGAGCCATTTGGCATTTCGCTGATTGATGCACTGGCCAGTGGAACGCCGGTCATTGCCTACAATCGCGGAGCATTCCCCGAGATTATCGAACACGGACGTAACGGCTTCCTCGCTAACACTGAAAAAGAATTTCGCGAATACATGCAACGGATTGACGAAATCGATCCACACGAATGTCGCAAGAGCGTCGAAGAGAAATTCTCGGCCGCAGCGATGACTGACCGATACATTGCGCTCTACGAACGCGTCATCGATCTGCACAAAAAGCAAAAACGACGTTAAGCGACTGGTTGTTTGGTTTTGTGCGTCCGGTAGTATTCGGACAATTTTCGGTAGGCTGGGGTCAGGAACGCCAGGCCGGCAGCAATCATCATAATCACGCCACTAACGAGGAAAATCAGGGCGATACCGCGTGCGTCGCCAGTGCCCATCAGACCTTCCAATGAGCGAGCGCCTTCTTCTGATGCGAGGTAAGGAATAATCATAAATTGTGCCAGTGGGGCGACCAAAAATGCGGTAATTGGCGCGGCGGCTGATTCGACACTTTGGGCAAAACCAAAGACTCGACCTTGTTTTTTAAACGGTACGACACGCTGAATGATCGTTTGTTCAGTCGCTTCAATAATAGGGAACAGCGTCATGTAGATAAAAATACCGACGACGTACAGCAACCAAAATTCGCGAATCGTAAACATCGCACCGATAAAGCCCATCAATATATTGATCAACAACAAGGTGCGAAGGGGGCTTTTCCCAAGACCGAATTTTGCAATTAACAAACCCCCGACGATAAACCCGGCACTGGTCACACCCAGGACAATTCCCCAGACTTGCACCGAAAACAGGGTTAGACCATACGGGTCCATTAACGCCATATAGACGCCGCCGATAAAGTTGTTGAAGGTCGAGAAAAGAATCAGCGCAAGTAATCCAGGGATGGCATAAATGGCTCGAAAACTA
>JAUIDL010000062.1 GCA_030428585.1 bacterium
AGGCGTCCATCGGTTGGGAGTGTGAAGCAAAGTTGCGCAGCAAATGCGGGCGCATCGAACTAATAATGTTCCAAAAGGTGTTACCAGTCGCCACCACACGCATTGGCGCTGGCACGTCCCAAATATTGTTCAAAAACAGCGCAATTGGCTGATACGCCAAATGTTTGCGGTCTTCGTTGACCACATATTCGTACATAGTGTAGGCAAAGTAGGACGGGTGTGGCCGGTTGTCGCAGTCAAAGGTGCTGACCATAACATTTTTATACTCGATACCCTGCTGATCGAACCAAGGACGAATCTGTTTGGCGGCGTAGGTAATGTTACCACCCTTTCCGACGACTTCATCAGGCAGGTTACGCGGGTGCTTAAAGATAGCAAAATGCAGAAACGTGTCGGCAAATTTCTCTTTCAGACGCTGGGCGGTCTTTTCAATCTCTTCTCCCCCTCGTTCTTCGTAGCCAAAGACAACGATCATCTTTTTGTTGTCGTAATGCGTATCGGCCATCGATTGGATAGTCGGCGCAATCACGTCGAACGGTTCGTTGTACGCCGGGATGATGACTAAATGGTATAAATCATGCGGTTTCGGGAAGTTGTCGGGATCAGCTGCGGTCAGACGCAGGTTTTCGATGTGTTGCAAGGCGCCGTACTCTTTGGTCGAGCTATCTTTGAGCTTTTCATACGAGCCGGTTGGATCGTCGAAATCAGCCAGCCGCCGTGCCCAGTCGATGCCCTGGGCTTTAACCAAGCGACGATGACCAGCAATGGTGTGATACACAATACTGACCGCACGAACCAGCAAGGTAATCAGAATCAGCATCAAATAAATCGCCGCGAGTAGTGGCGACACCAGCGACAGGACGATTAACAAAATAAAGGCGCCGTAGCTGAGGATAGCCGGCACTCGCTCCCAAAAGCGGTACGCTCTGGTGCGTTTGTGAAGCGGCAGTTCAAAATCAGGCGGCAACTGCTTTGGCATTACAACGGCGACCACACGTTAATGATCGAAAACGCCATAATCCAGGTAAAGATAAGGATGCTGACCCCAAGCCAGCTGATCATAATCGCCAGTGGGTGGCCTTTTATCAGATAAATCTTAATCGAGAGCGCAATATGGAAAAACGCCACCATCAGCCCAAAGACGCCGAAGCCCAGCAGGTACCACCACTGATCGCGGTACAGTTTGGTCACGCCGTAGGCGGTGTAATGCGTCACTAGCTGCAGTTCACTCGGGCGCACCGCCACCAAAATGTAGACCAAAAAGGCAACGGCCAATACAACCATGACAATAGCCAAGGTCGCCAAATAGCGATTGGTAAACAGTTCTTTAATGGCTTGTTTTACTGATGCTGTCATAATTATTTGTTCGTATGGAGCCGCTATCCGGATTTGAACCGGAGACCTACGCTTTACGAAAGCGCCGCTCTACCAGCTGAGCTATAGCGGCGTGCTACCTTGGTATTATAGCACCCCACTCCCCATAAATTAACCCGCGGGCCTGCCTCTTGTCACAAAGGGGCAAAACTGGTAAAATCCATAGAGCTTGGCCAACAAAGCAACACACGAGGGCTCGTAGTGAAGCTGGCCTATCACGCCTCCCTGTCACGGAGGAGATCGCCGGTTCGAATCCGGTCGGGCCCGCCACGATTTTATGAATAGACTAGATTGACTTTTAGTCTATTTTTTGTTATAATATGTTAATCCTGATCACCACGAAATCCGACAAGGAGTCATCATGGTCTGGAAGTCTGGAGAGGAACCGAAGGAGCCTGGCTAAGCGCTGAAGCTCCGACGCTACCCCCTCTCTGCAGTACCGATCACGTGATCTTCCGAGAAGTGATGATGGATGCGTTGGAGCTTCGGCTTCACCCATCCCTGGGCTTTCGAGCCCCATCATCTGTCAACTTCAAGGAGTCATCATGATCAGCAACATCAACGAGTTCATCCAGAAGCACCTGAACAGGCGCATCAGCGTCACCTTCGAGCAGCGGTTCTTCTACCCTGGCCTGAAGCCTTGCGGCGGACACTTCTTCGGAGGTGTCGCCCCGGTTCGCGGCGGTCTGGTCGAGCACAACGACTCGTCCGGCCACTGGGGATGCTTCATCACCGATACGTGGGAGAGTTGGGAAGACGATGACGGCGAGTGCCGCTGCGGCATCGAGCCCGTGCGTCTTGCCGTCAAGCCCGCCCGCGTGATGTTCGACATCGTCGACAACCGCTGGCCCATCACGTGGCTCAACAGCTACGGTGCAAGTCTGACTGCCTGGAACACCCACGGCATGCACCAGGGTCAGACCGAGAAGGTTCGTATCGAGTTGCTCGACCCGCTCGAACTTCCGCTCTAGTGAACTCGTACCCGACCCACTCTTGCTTCGGCTTGGGTGGGTCGGGACACCAAGAATTTATGAATAGACTAGATTGACTTTTAGTCTATTTTTGTTTATAATATGTCTATTCGTACCTCTAGCGAACGTTCTTTGTGCAGTCTCCAATATGGTCCCGAGTGCATGACATTTATCATGTGTTCGGTGCCATATTGGCGTTCGCCCACCGAAAGGAATAACCATGGCGGATACGACGACCGAGTGCCGGATGACCCCGGCCGATATGAACATCTCTGTTTCGGAGATGATTACACGCTTGACCGGAGGAAACCTCGGCAGCACAAGAGTTCTGGTTGAATGGCTCGACCGTGACCCGATGGCCGTACTAGCCTTCCTGACCGTGCTCGATCTGAAGCACTTGTACGACGAGCACATCTGGGTTGTCTACGACAAGATCTGCGACCAGGACATCGATCGCTTCATCTACCATGTGTCGATGGAGTTGCCAAATCAGGCAACTGGTCGGCTGTCGGTCAGTGGGCCGTATTCTCGCCTAGCCAACGATGCTTTCTGGGCAAAGCGACAGTCGGGTAAGCCCGGTGCCTACTGGGCGCTCGAGCAGCCGCCCACAGAGCGCAACTACAGCTATCCGATCGTCTGACACATTCGCTATTCCACCAAGTGGAATATAGTCTTGGAGGTGACAACCATGATCACACTCATACGCTTTTTCCGATGGTTCTTCAGAGAGATTAGCATCCGAACAATCATCTACAAGTGCGAGCTGTATCGAGCGTTTGGCGCAAAGCAGTGCTGGTTCAGCATCTTGCCTAACTACAGAGAGCTGGATGAGCGATTGCACGAGAAGGGGTTCAGTGGCCCCTACCACCACTCGAGTTACACCGACTCGGGATCTGTGGTTTACCTCTGAACCACCCCACTAACCCCGCTTCTGCGTTGAGCTCCCCGAGAGCCCCGCAGCCAGCGGGGTTTCTCTTTTTTGAACATATTCTTTAGACAACAAAAAAATCCAGACGACTGGATGAATAATTTTTGAGGGGTGTCGGGGTTCACGTGCTGGATCAGCACAGAACCTCGACGCTCCCAGCACTGGTAGTGGATGTACGACGGGTCACGCAAGCACCGCATTCAACTTCAGGCAAGCCGGTTCTAGCTCGGCATTCAAGGCCTGTAGCCGCTCAATCATCGCTACATCGGTAACCTCAGGCGTGCGTCCGGCTCTCCAGGCCGCATAATCAACTAACATAGCGTCGATTGATTGTTGCAGCTTGTTCATCGCAGCGGACCGTTTTCGCGAGTACTGAAGCTCGTAAAAGCCAAAGGCTTCTTCGAAAACAATCCGCAGATGTGCAAACCGACCAAAGCTTTCGACGAGCATCCGTTCATTATCAGCAATGGCCTGCAGTCTGACCTGCTCCTCGTGTGCTTGTTTCTTCAGCAGATTCACGGACTGAATACTCGCCAAGATCATACCTACCAGGTAGATGATGCTGACCCCTGAAAGACCTAGCACCAAAAGATCCGGTTGTTTTTCAAGCAACGCGCCGAACGCCAAAAAAGCAAAAAAGCCCATCGGCAACACGAAAATTGCTTCGCGGAACGGTTGAAAAAAGATATGATCGAGCACATCTCTCTTGGTCATTTTATACATAAGGTACTCCGATTTCAGTCGGTGGAAGTTGAATAGTCCATGTGCTGGGCTTGGTGTTAAAATATAATATTATTAGATTAAAGTCAATAGTTAAATATTTACATTTAAGCTATTTTATGTTATTTTAACATTACTCAGCGACTCTTTAATCCATGGCCGCTCGTACCTCCCAGCA
>JAUIDL010000063.1 GCA_030428585.1 bacterium
GTAAATGATTTGGTCTTTGAGATTGGGCGAACTTCAGCGATCGTGACGCGGTCGCCTTCGCCAGCTTCGTTCTTTTCATCGTGAGCAGTGTACTTACGTGTCACGGTGTATTGTTTCTTGTAAATTGGGTGGGTTTCACGGCTGGTTACCGTGATAGTAATCGTTTTGTCAGCCTTATCAGAGGTGACAATTCCGGTCAAAGTCTTCGCCATATTATTTCTCCTCCTTTACGGCTGCTGCCTGGGTACTGCGGATAGCAGTGTGTAGGCGTGCGATTCCCTTACGTTGAACAGTCAACACGTGTGGGTTAACCAGGTCGCCAGCGCGGTGGCTCTTGCGTGATTCTAGGTGTTCAGCCTGAAGTTTGACAAGGTCAGCTTGCAACTGTTCGACGGTTTTCACTTCGGTTGCTTTCTTTGTCTGCTTTGGAGCCTTAGCGGCAGTCTTTTTCTCAGCCATTACTGTTGCTCCTTCACGACAAATTTAGTTTTCACTGGTAGCTTGTGTGCGGCCAGGCGCATTGCTTCACGAGCAACATCTTCTTCGACACCCTTCATTTCAAACATGACGGTGCCAGCTTTTACCTTGGCGACGAAGAATTCTGGGTTACCCTTACCGCTTCCCATCTTGACGTCCTGTGGTTTACGGGTACGTGGGGTGTGTGGGAAGATACGGATCCAGATTTTACCACCACGCTTGATGTAACGGGTCATTGCTTGACGCGCTGACTCGATTTGGCGTGAGGTCACATCGTTGTTGCTTTGTGATTGTAGGCCGTAGTCACCAAACGCGATATAGTTACCGCGGCTAGCGTTGCCGGCGTTCTTGCCCTTACGGACTTTTCGGTACTTGGTTTTACGTGGCAATAGCATGACTAAGCACTCCTCTCACCTTTGTAAATCCAGACCTTGATGCCGATAATACCGGCTGGGGTGCGGGCACGAGCGGTGTGAAAATCAACGTCAGCACGCAAGGTATGCAGAGGCACTGAGCCTTCAATCACCTTTTCGCGACGTGCCATTTCAGCGTTGTTTAGACGACCAGCAACTTGGATACGAATACCCTTGGCACCGGCAGCCATGGTGTTTTGTGCAGCCATTTTGGTTGCACGGCGGAAGTTAGCTCGGCGTTGCAGTTGGTGAGCGATGTTCTCGGCAACCAACTTGGCAGACATGTCTGGACGCTTTACTTCTTCGATATTAATACGAACTGGCAGGCTGGCAATTTTTTCCAGCTGCTGTTTTAGTTCAGTCACGCCAGCGCCACCACGACCGATGACGACACCTGCTTTAGCAGTGTGAATCGTGACGGTAACGAGGTTAGCTGATCGTTCGATTTCAATTCGAGCGATGGTTGGGCGTGATTCATAGCGTTTTTCAATGTGTTCGCGGATCTTGACGTCTTCAGCGACCCAAGCGGCGAAATCACGTTTGTTCGCAAACCAGCGAGAATCCCAGTTCTTGTGAACTTGGAGGCGGAAGCTGGTTGGATTAACTTTCTGTCCCATTATTTCTTCTCCTCTTTCTTCTCGGCTGCTTTGTCAGCAGCTGGTTTGGCGACCTTCTTTGGCTTTAACGCACCGGTGACTTCAACCAAAATATTTGAAGATTTCTTTTGGTACGGCAACGCACGACCGCGGCTCGCTGGGTTAAAGCGCTTGAGGCGAGTACCAGTCGTGACTGATAGCGTCGCAATCGAGAGGCTTTTTCCATCAAACCCGTGGTTGTTGACGGCGTTGGCTTGTGCACTCTCAATCACCTTGATCAGGGGACGAGCAGCGCGCTTTGGGGTGTGGTTCAGGATGACGAGAGCATCAGCAACGCTGCGACCGCGAACCAGGCTGGCAACTAGGCCAACTTTTCGTGGTGCCAAGTCAACGTTCTTTGCGTACGCTCGTACGGTAGTTGCTTCAGCCATTATTTCTTATCCTTTCCACCGTGCTTGCGGAATTTGCGGGTTGGGCTAAATTCACCAAGCTTATGGCCGACCATGTTCTCTGAAATCAGAACAGGGACGTGCACTTTACCGTTGTGAACGGCGATAGTACGACCAACCATTTCTGGGCTAATCACGCTTGCACGTGCCCAGGTCTTGATAGTCGTTCGGTCTTCGAGACCAAGAGCTGCGACCTTTTTCGCGAGCTTGAAGTCAACGAATGGACCTTTTTTCAATGATCGACTCATTATCGCTTCCTCTTCGCGTCATGACGCGTTCTAACAATTAATTTACTCGTGTTCTTGCGGCGTCGAGTACGGTATCCAAGAGTCAATTGACCCCAAGGAGTACGTGGTGCTTTACCAGTACCGTGCGCACCACCGTCACCACCACCATGCGGGTGATCTGCGGCGTTCATAACGACACCACGAACGGTTGGACGAATACCTTTACGGCGCTTGCGACCGGCTGAACCAACTTTGATGTTTTGGTGTTGGACGTTACCAACGACACCGAGGGCAGCGGTTGCTTCAAGACGGAATTTACGAACTTCACCAGATGGCATGCGCACTTGGGCGTAGTCACCTTCTTTGGCCATCAACTGGGCCTTTGTCCCGGCCGAGCGCACCATTTGGGCACCTTTACCTGGGTGGATTTCAATCGCGTAGATTTGTGAACCAACTGGAATGTTTGCCAGTGGCATACGGTTGCTGGTTTCGATTGGCGCATCAGCACCACTCTGAACCTTTTTTCCAACTTGCATCGAGGTATCAGCCAAGATGTAGTGGTACAGACCGTGTTGGTCTTTGATACGAGCAATACGGGCACTACGGTTTGGGTCGTATTCAATGTGCTCGATAGTCGCAACCGTACCAGCTGGTAGGTTGTGGTTCATCAAACGATAGTGACGCTTGACACCACCACCGCGGTGACGAACAGTAATGCGACCAGCGTTATTACGACCGGCATTTTGCTTTTTACTCTTTGTCAGGCTTTTCAGTGGTTTACGAGTTGTGACATCACTCAAATCTTGTGAGGTCATCCCACGACGAGCAGGAGTAGTTGGGTTGTATTGTTTAATCGCCATTACTTCTTCTCCTCTTCGGTAGTTTCAGTTTCAAAGACACTGATCGATCCTTCAGCCAAGGTCACGTAGGCCTTTTTGCTGTCAGTGCGGGTAGTTGAGCCTGGGTAGCGGTTCTTTCCACGAGAGAAACGAATTGCTTTTCCAGATTGCACCAGTGTGGTGACGCGAGAGACTTTGACACCATATTCGGTTTCAACGGCTCGGGCGATTTGTTGCTTATTAGCAGTCAGAGGCACGGCAAAAACGTAGACGTTCTTTTGGCTCTGGCCGTAGGCTTTTTCAGTAGTAATTGGGGTTACCAAGATTGGAGTAGTCATATTACGCCTCCTCCTTTACTAACCAACTCTTCAGCGTCGGGAGTGATGCCGCTGAGAGAACGATCGCATCAGCGTTCAAGATATGGTAGACACTAAGGTATTTAGTACTGACCAACAGAACGTTCTGCAGGTTACTGGTAGCACGGATCAGTGCGTCGGTCTTTTCTTCGACAACGATCAACGTTTTACGGTCGAATTTGTTGTCCTTCAAGAACTTCGCTACTTCGGCGGTCTTACCAGTGGTTTTGACGTCGAGGACGTGCACTTTCTTGGCTTCTTTTGCCAGAGTCAGCGCTTGGCGAATAGCTTGGCGCTTGGCACGGGTCGAGATCTTTTTAGAGTAGTTTTCGTTTCCGAGTGGACCGAAGACGATACCACCACCACGCCAGATTGGGTTACGGCTTGAGCCGAAACGAGCGCGTCCTGTACCCTTTTGTCGCCATGGCTTCTTACCACCACCACGAACGTCGCCACGAGTCTTCGTGGTTGCGCTTGAGGTACGGTTGTTTGCCAGGTAGGCGTCGTAGGCGAGCTTCAGCAACTCGTGATTCGCTACGTCGACACCAAAGACTTCTTTTGGAAGCGTTGGGGTCTTTGCAGCTGTAGATGTGGTCGATGTTGCCATTATGCTTTCCCTCCGATAACGATCAGTCCTCGTTTTGGACCAGGAACGGCACCGCGCAGACCAATCAAGTTGTTCTCGACGTCAACGTAGCTGACGACCAAGTTCTTGACGGTAACCTGCTCGTGGCCCATGTGACCAGCCATTCGCTTAC
>JAUIDL010000064.1 GCA_030428585.1 bacterium
TGCAGCGTCATTGTTACCAATCAGAATATCGCCGGCAGCAGCAGAACCACTTGAGTTACCACCATTGAGATACACGCTTCCGCCAGCGCCATTCGTACCGCCTCCAGTACCACCTTGGAAAACAATATCTCCACCGGCACTACCGGTGCCACTTCCACCGGTACCAGCAGATAAGGACAAGTTTCGTCCTGTTGTCGATGCGGGCGCGGCGGCGACAGTAATTGTATGGTCATCGTTGCCGCCAAAGGCTATATCGCCGTTATTCGCAATCGTTAGAGCATCGACGCCAGCGGCTTGGAATTGGACAAAGTTGCCACCAGTACCAGTCTTGTTAAGGAAAATACTACTTGTGCTGTTGGCAGCATCATCCTGAACGCCCTGAGAAATTTGCACGAAGCTTGAACTTGCCAGTCCACCTAGTCTTCCCGAGTTTAGCGAGTAAGGTGTTGAGGAAAGCCGTTTCATCGGCAGCATTTCACCATCGGGGTTACATGAGCTGAACGGGGTACAGGATGCATTCGTATCGCCAATGTTGGCTGAGAGCCATAAAGTATCTTGATTCCAGTCGACACTGGTGCCAAATGCTGTCACGGAGCCAAGTTCAACTGACATATAGCCATTCTTGACCAGTACTCCATTGGACGATGCGTTGAGGTGACTCTCGGTCCACTCTAATGTTCCTGTTGGGTTGCCGGCGACTGTGCCGGTGCCGTCTTGGTAGATCTTGAACTCGACGTTGTAATAGCCATCGGCGACTATCGCCCCCTGACTATTAAAAAGACGCCCTTGAAAATTAATGGTTTCATTAATTCCAGGGGCGGCTGAGGCATTATTCTTCGATACAGCAAAAATTGAGACAGCAGAAATAGAGATCAAAAGAACGACAAATAATATAATTTTTGCGCGGTTTAAAAACCGTAAACTTTTTTGCATTTTTGTTTTTACACTACCTTTTACTGGTGGGACCCAAATTTCTCCAAAATGGTTTTCCTCTACCTGTAACAAGCATATACGGTATCCGTATAATTTACAAGACTTTTAAATGTGTTTTGGTAGATTAAATAGCTAGACGCCGACCAAGCCAATCGCCGTAGCGACAGCAACAACCGTCAGAACTTCAAACCAAACATTTATACTGGTAACGAATTTTGGTCGATTTTCAAATGTATCGTGCATGTAGATCGTGAGACCGACTACCCCGACCCCGACTAGTAGACCAGTCATGATAGCGGTTAATAAAAACGTATTGTTTGGATAAAACGCTGCTGTCACGAATATGATTTGGTAGAGCACAAACGCCAGTACAACAGAACGGACGAGTGCCCAAAATATACCCTTTTACGAGTCTTTTTTCATCTGTTCTTCGGTCAAACCGACCGCTTTCATCCACTTTTTGCCAAAAACACCGGGACCGTACCAAATCATACCTAGTACCATTGCCACGATTGTCCCTGCTATTATACCGAACCAGTTAATATCAATTTCCATAGAACCTCTTTATGTACTCTTAGTATAGCAAATGCTGAGGTTTGCCTGAGTGTGATAGTGATATACGCAGTTAGTCAAGAGCTAATTATCAGAATATTTGTCGAAAAAGGACACAGGTTGTTATACTTGTATTATGAAGAGCGAGGGTTACTGTGGCTGAACAACGACTACCGGTAGTTGATGGTGACGACGGCGTATGGGGTGAGATTCTTAACCAGTATATTGGGAAAGAGCACTACAACACTGGTCTCGACAATGCTGACAATGGTGGACACCAGACGGTTACTATTCGCCCAGGGACGACTGCGGCAGGTACCGCACCGCTCAAGATACTGACGGGCGGATCATTGATGACAACCCCAGAGGCAGGAGCGCTCGAGGCAGCAAGTGACCAACTGTACTACACGATTCCAACTGGGACGTCTCGTCGATTTATCCCGCTGATCAACCAGACAGGGGCTGTGGGGGATATCTACTATCGCAACGCAAGTTCTGAGTTGCAACGTCTCGCTGCTGGTTCGACAAACGATCTGTTGACAATTAGTGGGGGAAACCCAACCTGGCAGTCATTTTTTACAGGGACATCTCATGTCACGGTGGGGACCTCTGCGCCGAGTAGTCCAGCTACAGGTGATATCTGGATAGACACTAACTAGGTTCGCGTATGGCAATTACCTACGTTGGCACCGCATCAGATAATACCGATAACACATCTTCGATGTCTGTCGACGTGTCGGGTATTGGCATTCAAGATAACGATCTAATTCTCTTTTTTGGCTCTTGTGACGGTAGTGGCTACGATATACCATCAGGGTTTACATCGCTAGAAGATACTGACACCTCTGGAAGCCACAACAACAAACTGGCCTATAAGGTCGCTGCCTCAGAGGGTTCTAGCTATACCGTTAACACTGAATCAGGTGGTGAGCGAGGTATAGCTATCTTTGTTGTGTACCGAGGTGTTGACCCAACGTCTCCGATTGATCAATCGACTACCAATACTGGCGGGTCTGATTCCACGGCAGTGCTCAGTTCGTTGACGCCGACTGATGACGATTCAGCAGTGGTGGCTTTCGTCGGTACAGAGAGCGGTAACAGAGGCAGCGCGATTGTTAACTCTTGGCCTAGTTCACTGGTCGAAAGAAATGACAATGTCAATGGCCCACCTGGTGGTGGAAACGCTTCATCAGCCGGAGCTGCGGCTGATATTATTCAGACAACCGCATCAGCTGTGTCGGGTAACATATCGCTTGCTGGCGGCAACACTTTCTGGGGAGCAATGTCAGTATCGCTGAACCCTTTTACGGCATCGAACTTTCCTCCTACGGTTGCACTCAATACTCCTGAAGAAGGGGATACATCATTTAACTCGACACCAACTTTCAATTTTACAGGGAGTGATGCTGAATCAGATGATCTCGAATACAACATTCAAATAGATACATCGATTGACTTTGATAGTCAGACAGGCAGCCCACTGGTTGATGCCTTTTCTGACACAGACTCTGGATTTACCAGTGGAAACCCTTATACAGCAGGTGTCGCAATAGATTACACGGTCCAAAGTGAGCTAGCATCAGGGGATTATTACTGGCGAGTCGCCGCGATTGACCCAAGTGGCAGCGGCTCATACGGTATATGGAGTAATCCATATAGTTTTTCTGTCACCAAAGACAAGGCTTATCAGGTTCAAAGAGGGGCTTCTGACATGGGTTCACTTACTACGCGTTCAGTGACGCTGACAATCCCTGTCGACACAACAAAAACGTGGATAAAAATTTGGCTTGGTGTCGGTAATACCAGTAGCCCCGATGATTTCACTATCGAGGCCTACTTCCCAACGCTTGGAAACTCGATCACTTCGTTTAATCTTGATCGATACGGGAATGGTTCGGGTGTGACTGTTTATTGGCAGGTGATCACGATGCCAAATACGAAGGTACAACATCTGAATAACATCGCCTTCGGCACATCAACGACACTTGTTTCTCAGACGATGACGGCAATTTCGGCAACTGACAAAGCCTTTTCTTTTGTGAGTAGTCGGGTAAATACATCTTCAGGAAATAATACACACCAAGGCTTATTTAGCACCGACATAACTTCTACCACTAATGTCGATGTCGAGAGAGGCGCCGCAACCGTTGCCGCCGTCGCATCGGTGCAAATTGTCGAATTCGTCGATGATACAACGGTCGAGCATGAGTCAATCACCGTTACAGGCACTCAGACGGACACGACGCTTTCAAATAGCATCGATACCTCTGTAGCATTTACTATCTTTACCTATCGCACCTCTGCGGCGTCGCTGAACACAAATCCTATTGTAGAACTGACGACTTCGACCAATTTGCAAATTAGACGCGGCGCCGCGAGCAATACGACCTATGTCGAAGCCTATGTGGTTGATATGGCTGGTGTCGACAAAGAGTTAGATACAGGCACCAATATAACCGCCACAGTAACCTCAGTTCCGACGACTGTAGTGACGAACATTACCGCGGCATTTACCATTTTTAGCCTTACGAACTCTGGTACAGGAACAACCTGGTCCAACGAGC
>JAUIDL010000065.1 GCA_030428585.1 bacterium
TGCCGCTTGGCATCAACCACACGTCAGCCTGACGATCCCGCGCTAAATCAACACACGCTTCTAAAATCATTTGGTGTGCCCTGGTCGGTGGGTTAAAGGCGCCGCCGAAGATGATGGTTTCTGTTTGGCCTAGGTGTTCTGTCATGCTGTCTCCTTTTGTTATTGTGTATTGTACACTAAGTGCTATACTTGGGTCAATACCAACGTTGCCAAAAAGGATATGGTGTATACTAAACACTATGCAGTACAAGACTCCGTACACTCCCCCAACCGTTACGGTTGACGCCGTGATGTTCCAGTTGATTGATAACGCCCTAAACGTTGCCCTGATTCAGCGCTCGACAGAACCATTCAAAGGCGAATGGGCACTGCCCGGTGGCTACGCGCCACAAGGCGAAACGACACTGCAGGCCTTGGAACGAATCGTTCTTCATAAAGCTGGCGTCAGTATCTTGAACGACCTCAGCTATATCGAACAGCTCTATACGTTTGACAGTGTTGCCCGCGATCCGCGTGGTCATGCCGTCGCTGTCACCTATATGGGTTGTGGTCAAAACATCCACCCCGACCAAGCCAAAGCCGTCGTCACTTTCTTCCCTGTCAATAATTTGCCGCCAATGGCCTACGACCATGCCGAAATCGTCAAGTACGCCCACAATCGTCTGATTGCCAAACTGACCTATACCAACGCCGTCTACGCGTTCTTGCCGCAGTACTTTACCCTAGCCGAATTACAAACCGCCTACGAAGCCGTTTTTGGCTATGAACTCGACAAGCGTAATTTCCGCAAAAAATTCCTCAGCCTCGGATTGACCGAAGAAACAGACCAGATGCGCCGCGAGGGTGCGCACCGTCCGGCTCGCCTGCACCGCTTCAAGAGCCCCGACCTCGAAGTCTTATCACGAAGCTTCGACTAAACTGGTTTTTTGGCAATCGCCAAGATATTCGTCACCGGTGGCGGCACACTGACCAGTGCGCCGTCTTTCATTTCATAGACATCGGCAGCGGGTGCAAAGCGATTTTCGATGAGCCATTGGTTAGTCTTCGCTTCAGTACCTGGATCGATGTCAAAGCCGGTTTCTTTGAGCGCCGAAAGCCACTCTGATGTTTCCCAAAAACAGAATCGTTCGTGCATTTCACTGCGCCAACTGTTGACGTAGTCTTTTTTCGCCAAAAAATCGCACAGATCGGCGTAGCGCATGACAGCGTACTCCTGACCCTCAACGGTTTGATAGTCGACACTCATGCCATCTCCCTCTTCGTAGCGAAAATCGTTGACGAAGCGCTGAAAACGAGCCTTGGTCGATAAGCCACGCAGAAATTCCTGGTCATCGGCACCTGACTCTGGATACAATTCAGCTGGGTTCTGTCCGTCGTCATCTCGGAACTGGACATACACCCGCTTTTCTTTATCGTCGGGCGCCACCACATCGTAATTGATATAAACGCCACCCGGCGCCAACAAATCGTACATGCGTTTCAAAAAAGCCTTCAGTTCGTCATGGCCTAAATACGATTCGACTTCGTGCGTCAGCGCCATCGTAATCACCGTATCCAGTGAATTCGGTGCAAAGAACGATTCTTGCATAATGTTGCGCTGGTAGAAAAACGTGTTTGCGTTCCCAAACTCACCGGCGTCTTTTCGTTGCTGGCAAATTTGATACAACGGGCGGGCGACTTCGACGCCATAAAAATCAGATTCGAAAAAGCGAGATTGTTCCGCCAGCAGCTTAATCGTTTCACCCGTCGCACAGCCGACATCCATAATCCGACCCGGCTGGACATATTGTTCGAAATCGGCTAATTTCCGCTTTGCGCCGTCCTCGAACGCCTGGCGGTACACCACATAATCACGGCTGGTCGTAATGTCGCCGTCATCACCCTTTAATAGTTCATCGTCAAAAATATCGACAATGTCATCGCCCAAGCCATAGCGCTGGTAGTACGCCAAGCAGGCTGGGTGTAATAATTCCTGTACCGTGGTGTCTGCCGCCCAGTCTCGGCCCGCCGCAATCACCGCGTCGACCGCATCCCAGGCTCGAGGAGCGTGAAATTCGGTAAAATCCTCATTCGCCTCGGCCGGCTCGACCGTATACCCATCCTGGCGGTATTGTGCCGCAACGGTATCGGTCGAGGTCACGACCAAGGTATTTTCAGGCGTCAGCTCCAGTCGCCCTTTGCTGTCCAAGTGAATCGATTCGATGACATAATGTGCAAAGTCAGGTTTTTGACGCATATTCGTAATACGGTACACCTGCGAAGACAGTCCTGCCTCGGCAACAACCGCTTCAACCATCCCCAGCCGGCGACTTCCCGACAAAGGGTTGTGCCGCGTCCCACCATGGTTCGCACTGGTAATTGCCCAGATCACCTGCACATCGTCAGCGACATCATCGCGCTGGCGCAGTGCCTGCATATGCTTCATCTGCCAGTCGGTGACCGCTTGGTGACGGCCAGGTAATAGCAGGTACGAATACACTATTCATCCTCCAGTAAACGCGGTGCTAATTCGGCTTGCTCTAATAGTTCGGCACCGCTAAAGCGTTGTCGTTCGGGTAATTCCACCCAATTGCCACCATCTGGTGATTCGTCTGGAGCAGTCGGATAGATCATCCGACGCCAATGAATTTTATCGCGCACATCATTCGAATCATCAGGATTGACGCGAGTATAGTGCAGGATGCTACAGTTTCGAATATTGTATCGTGGGTCACGATCAAGCGCTTCCCACTGTTCGGGACGCATTCGCTCAACCCCGTACCGAGCCACGTTAATAAAATCGCCGTGCGACACCACAATCACTCGTTTATCAGATTGTTCACGGTGCAAAGTCCCCTGAAAGTCACGGAACCGTCCGTAGACATCAGGCATACTCTCGCCACCGTCAAAGCGCACATACCAGGGCGTTGCTTCGTGGAGCTTCGCCGTCAACGGGAACTGCACTCGTTGTTCGGCCCGAGCAACGGTTCCATAGACACCCCAACTGCGCTCAACCACTCGGTCGTCAATCGTCCATTCGCCAGTATCGTGTCCACCAATGTAAGCAGCGGTTTCACGGGTACGTAAAAATGGTGACACATATCGGCCATCAAATGAAGCGACGCCGCCAAGGTTTTCATCAAGCCATCGTCCGGCGGTCTTTGCCTGTTCAATCCCCTGTGGCGCCAAGCGCTGCTTCCAATCCGGTCGTGCGTTCACACGAGCCAAGTGCTGATTTTCGGCACCTTCTTTATCAAGTTTTTGGATAATATTGGCTTCAGACTGACCGTGTCGGACAAAAACCAGATCAAGCGGCATACTCATGATGGGCTTCCTTTCGTTTGCTTTCATTATAGCCTAAAATCTGCAAAAAGATTAATTAGTGTTTACTTTACACTAAGTTCGATGTATACTCAAGGTGAGATACCGTTATGGAATACACTACCCTCCACCCACTCCTCAAAGCACCCACCGCTGAGTATGAAAAAGTTATTATCAGTGCCGGGCACATGGCCTATGACCATTACTTCCTCACTCACCCGTCTGGCAGTTATTTCGTCAAAGAACATGTGTCGCATCGATTTACCGACCCAGAACGTGAACAGCACTCTCGCCTGTATTTACAAAAAGAAGCGCAGTATTATGACGCGCTCGGCGCTCAGCAGTTCGGGCACATCCCGGGTGACGTCGGTCTGGTTGATGATGCCCTACTAGGTATGGAAGCACTGACACCAGAGGCTGGCTGGCACTGGCGAGCTCCAGCCGACGAATCACGGCAATCCCAGTACATCAGCGACACACTCGCAGCGTTCGATACGTTAGAAGCAATTCCGTCCACCAGCCTGCCTGATTTCAGCCAGCACATTAATCCGAGTCACGAAACCTATTGGCGCGAGGGTTGGGATGAATTGCACAAGCCGTGATGCAGCAAAACAATCAAAGAAGCGTTGGTTCCCATACAATAAA
>JAUIDL010000066.1 GCA_030428585.1 bacterium
TGGGTTGTTGCTTTCGTCGTTTCCATGCAGCCACCTTGGTCTACCGCCACGTCAACAATAACGGATCCTGGCTTCATGAAGTCCAAAATTTGCTGGCGGGAAACCAGCTTGGGAGCCGAAGCGCCAGGAATGAGGACCGCCCCGACCAATAAGTCACATGACCTTAAGCGTTGCTCAATGTTGTAGTTGTTCGAGGCGAGACACGTGATTCGCGGACCAAAAACGTCATCGAGATAACGCATACGAGCGGCAGATGTCTCCAAAATGTAGGTACGGGCACCCATGCCAATCGCCATTTTTGCCGCATTGATTCCCACAATACCGCCGCCAAGAATCGTTACTTCGCCCGGAGCGACACCGGGAACACCGCCGAGCAAAACGCCGCTTCCACCAGCCGGTTTTTTGTGTTTCTGCCATACGATGCCCTCCTGATTCACTGACGTTAGGATGCCAGGACACACAAAACCCGCCGCCAGGCGGACCATGGGTGCATGGCCCCGTATAAGTTTCCAAATACGACGCATCAACGAACCTGATCGACGGGATCAGTACAGTTGATGCGTTTTGCAACCATGTCCGCCACGACAATCGCCGATGGAGGGGTTAGGTTGTGTTGCCAAATTGTCAGCCGTGAGCTCACGTGCTACCTCTGATTCTACCATACCGGTTCTTCACTTTTCCTGAACTTTTTCCAGAAAAGTCTCCCCCGCCCACCCCTTGACGTACGGGGAGATTTAGAGTAGAATGGAACAGATTGAATGAGCAACCGCTCAAGGAGCAAATAATATATGTCACACGTTAAAGCAGGTGGTTCAAGTAAGAACATCCACAATAACGCCGGTCAACGACTCGGCGTGAAGCGCTTTGGCGGCCAAACGGTGAAAACTGGCGAAGTTCTGGTCCGTCAGACCGGCAGCACCAAGATTGCTGGCCCTGGTACCTTCATCAGCCGCAACTACACCATCCACGCAGCCAAAGACGGCGTGGTCAGCTTCCAAAAGGTCAAAAAAGGCCGCTTCACCGGCAAGACTGTGCCTCGCACACAAGTCAGCGTCCAGTAATCGACCCCAAACTAAAAAAGCTCCCAGTTGGGAGCTTTTTTAGTGTGCCAAAGCTTTAAGATATTCCTGGAGAACACTCAGCCTGTGCGACGCAGTCATTGTCGCTACCCGAGCTGGGTCATCCTGATTAACGGTAATCTGTTGCAAACGACGCTGTAACCCTTCAATTGCCGCAGCTAATGCTTCGGTACTCGTGACTGGATAATCAATCACTTCACGTAAATCCTCTAGGAACGATTTCACTAATACACGCATGTCTTCGTCAATAGTGTGAACTCTTTCTAGGGCCGCGACCGTTTCTTCGGTAAGAGCCGCCAACTGACGCATCTCCTGATCATGCTCATCAGGTCGTGAAAGTGTTTCGGATTGACTAACCGTAGCGCGTAACGAAATCGCCCCCTCTTGTTGAGCTGGGCCAACCAGCATAGCTTCAAGCTCGTCAGCCATTATTGCCATATCCTGCACAACATCAGCCATCGCTGCATCGGCGCCAACATCAGTCACTTTGTCCCAGGCATCAGACAGACGTTGCAGCTTCTTTTCAAGCTCTGTCGGCTGCTGCGCCTCTCTGTTAACCGCGTAGCCATGGTGCTCGGCATACTCTGTTAAGACACGTGCAGCTCGCTGAGTAACCTCCTCGACGTTTTCGAATACCTTTTCACGCAGGCGTTGCTGATCTTGGGTAAGCTCGGCTTCTAATTGGGTGATCTCATCATCAATAGGAAGCGTGTTATTGAGACTGTTGTTTGGTGAATGTTCCGGTGAGTATTGAGACATATGCTGAATATTTGTTTTTTATGGATATTATGTTTAATGTTAGCATAATTATTATGCTTAGTCAAGTTCGAGGAATATAGAGGACACGCTCAATCTGACTGCTTCAACACATTCAGGATCTATTGAACGCTGCTCGTCGGGCCGCTCGTCAGACCAAGGTGGTGTTTGACGCGGTCAATCACGTCACCGATGACAACTTGTGATTTCACCAGATAATCGTCGACACCGAGGGTCTCGGCGCGTTCCTTGTCTTTTGGCTGACTCAGAGCGGTCAGCATCACGACACGAACGTCAGCGGTTTCAGGGGTGTTACGGAGGATATCGAGCACGTCAAAGCCACTAATCTTTGGCATCATTGCGTCGAGGAGAACAAGATCAGGTCGAAAATCGATGGCAGCCGACAGGGCTTCTTCCCCGTTGTAGACCGATTTTACTTCAAAGCCTTCGATTTCAAGGCGGGATTTATAGACGGCCGACAGGGCTTCGTCGTCTTCGACTAACAGAATCTTCTTTTTTGTATCCATAGATATCTTTATTGTACACAGGCGCTCGTCCGAGCACAAGCATGATTAGCGGCTGAGGATAACCTTAGCAGCGGTTAATTGTGGGTCGCGGCCAGCGTTGACGTCATCTGAGGTGCGTTCGACCGTTTTGTCTGGTTCAATACCGGTTTCAGAGATATTCTGCCCGTTTGGTGTATACCACCGTGCAATCGTGACTTTTAGCTCAGCGCCGGCTGGCAGCTTGATCAATTGCTGGACACTTCCCTTGCCAAAGGTGGTTTCACCGACTAATGTCGCGGCCCCGTGGTCTTGTAAAGCACCAGCCAAAATTTCGCTGGCGCTGGCGCTCGATCCATCGACGAGCACAACGGTCGGCACACCGTCGAGAATCGGACGGGATGATGAATACAGTTCATCGACGACTTTACCGTCTTTGCGTTCGCTCACGACCACCTTGTTATCAAGCCAAATACCAGCAACGTCTTGCGCAGCGGTCAGATAGCCACCCCCGTTACCGCGTAGGTCAACCACGACTTTTTTGATGTTACGGTCGGCAAAGTTCTGGGCAGCTTGACGAGCCAGCGAACCAGTCTGAGTATCAAAGCGATTAATCACAAGGACACCAACATCGCCGTCGATTTTGCTGTAGACGCTTGGGTTTGAGATTTCTTCTCGAGTAATCGAGAATGTCTCGAGTTCACCATCGCGTAGGAAGCCAAGTTTGACCGTCGTCCCGACTTCACCGCGGATCTTCTGCACCACTTCATCCAGGGTCATATCTTCGGCTGATTCGTCATTAATACTGATGACGATGTCACCCGCTAACACACCGGCTTTCTTGGCTGGAACATCATCCAGAACCCGCAGCACCGTCACGCGGTCACCGCGCAGCCCCATTTCGATGCCAACACCGCCGCCAATATTCCCCGATAGACCGTTACTAAACTCCTCTGCTTCACTTTGACTAAAGAAAACAGTATATTGGTCGTCCGCGGCTTCAACCAGCCCACGGCTTGCCCCTTCTATCAGGGCTTGGTCGTCCAATTCGCCGTCAAAGTTGGCTTTTAGCGCCCGGTAGGTCGCCTGAACGCTCGACAGGTCGAGAGAGCCATTGTAGACGTTAAAGCCAAGCAGGCTCGCCACCGAGTTGTAGATTGCGGTGTGATAATTCCCTAACAAGAAGCCAAATCCCAGCGTAAAGACAAACGCCAATATTAAGACAATGGTCGACACAGGACGCGTCGCGGTTGGTCGCGGTTCAGACATGGATTCCCCTCTTTGTTGTTTCACTACTCTCACCATTATACGCTAATGGTTGTCGTTCTAGAAGTAGATGTA
>JAUIDL010000004.1 GCA_030428585.1 bacterium
GAGTGTCTGCCGGAATCTTCATGATTTCGTTAATGATGTCTTCGGGTGTCCGACGACTAACTGGCTTGCCACAGACCGGGCAATGCGGCACACCGATGCGTGCAAACAGCAGACGCATGTAATCATAAATCTCAGTCACCGTGGCGACGGTACTACGAGGATTTCGGCTGGTTGATTTCTGGTCGATACTAATCGCCGGACTCAAACCGTCGATTTGATCGACGTCAGGTTTTTCCATCAGACCCAAGAATTGTCGGGCATAACTCGAGAGACTTTCGACGTAGCGGCGCTGACCTTCGGCGTAAATAGTGTCGAACGCGAGGCTTGATTTACCAGAGCCACTAAGGCCAGTAATAACGACTAATTTGTCGCGGGGGATCTCGACCGTGACATCTTTTAAGTTGTGCTCGCGGGCACCAACGACTCTAATAACCTCTGACATACCGTCTGATTATACGCTTTTTTGCGACTTTTTTCCAGACTGTAGAGCAAAAAGCTAACCCCTTATGCTTGCGTTTATGACCTCTGTTTGCTATATTTCAATAAAATTGTATTGTATATTCATGAAAAAAGCGATTATTATCACCACTAATGCCCTTTCTGTCCTACTCATTTTGAGTAGTTTAGACTTGGTTAATAGTATCGCGATGTTCTTGATCGCCGGGCATATTCCTGGCACAAACCACTACGTCTCGGCCGACGCAATGTTGATTGGTGCAACCGCCATCCTCGGATTTATTACTGGCCGCGTTAGCGCTCGGATTATCGAAGCCGTCTCGCGTCGAACCGTTTCTCGTAAACACGCCTAGGCTTCTTCGGCCGGGTAAATACTTTCCGCCCACAATTGCAGCTCCTGCAAGATGAACTGTTGTGTATCGTCGGTTGTCTTGGCGGCTATCTTCTGTAAACTGCTGGCGAATTTTGGCATCTGGGTGCGTAATCGCTGTGCTCGCCACTGTTCCCACTGCTCAACTTCATCTTCCGCCAGTGAGGTAGGGAAATTACGGGCCTTATAGTGAAGCAGTAACGGCTCGAGTCGTTCGTCACGAAAGTCTGGATGCAAATCAGCCAAGGTATTCGCATCGGCTTGTCTGACTTTTTGAACTGCTAGGGTATCGCGCTCTGGTAAGAAGCCATCGTACAATCGAGCTTCTGGATCGGTCGACGACTTGAACGGTGGCATTTTCTCAATCAAGGTCCGGATGTTTTCGGCGAACGCTGGGTTCGATAACAGGATGGTTTTGTGTTTCGCAATCGTCTCTTCATCAAGACCAATTCGTTCCCAGCCATCTGCTTGAGCCAGGACACCAAGTGGTGCCACGGCTGGTGCACGATTATGCTCTAATTCTTTGATCGGGATTGGTTGATACCCTTCCTTTTTTCGATCTTCCCATGGTGTGTAATAAATCTTCTCAAGCTCTTTGAGCGATAGGTTAAGGAATGGCGTTGGATCATGACGTAAATCGTACACAATGACGCCACCATAGCGTCCAGCCGTGAGTGGGAACGCAATAGTCGCTTTGTGAAAATCACTGGAGTACCGACCGCTGACATAGACAAACGGTTGTTTATCATCTAGGTTAACCAGTTGCTGCACTTCTTTTTTCTCGCGCATTTTAAATAAATATTCGTAGAGTTGTGGTTGTTTGGTTTTCACCAATCGAGTGACATCCATTAGAGCAATCACATCGCTGAGCGCATCGTGAGCTTTATAATGATCGATTTTGTTCTGTTTTGTAATGGCTTCGAGGGTATTAACTTGTTTGCCGTCGATAATCGGCCATTCAATTCCGTCCGGTCGAAGTGCTCGAGTCATGCGCACGACATCCAACAAATCCCAGCGCGACCGACCATCTTTCCAAGCCCATTCGTACGGGTCATAAAAATTCCGCCAAAACAAATGGCGGATGAATTCATCGTCAAATCGAATATTGTTATAGCCAACGGCGATGGTGTTGGCGGTAAAAATCTCCTCGCTCAGCATTCGTGCAAATTCAGCTTCGCTATAGCCATCAGCTTGTGTTTGCTGAGGAGTAATATGCGTCACCATCAAGGCTTCAGGACTCGGTAACGTATCGTCATTTAATCGGACGAGGATATTGACCGGATCGCCGATCGGCTCAAGGTCAAGGTTGGTACGCTGGCCCGCGAACTGCATAATTCGGTCATCGCGTGCGCTGAGGCCTGAGGTTTCGAGGTCGTAAAAGAAAAAGGTTTTCTGCATACACCTATTATAGGCAATAATTGTATAAAGAACATGAAACCGTAAAAATGAGAAAACCCCCGACGGGGTCGGGGGTTGGGGTGGACAGAAACTCCAGAGGGTGCCCACAGCGGGGGGCGGCGCGACGATTGCGCCCAGAAACCCCCCGCTGCAGCGAGCCAATTTGGAGTTGTTGGTGATGATTAGGATATGTACACAAGAACCGGCGCGCGAACAAGTCGCCTTCCTAAGTTCTTGGTAACAGCCACTTCGCGTGTGCCCAGCTTCGCTTCTATGTTAGCAAGGGAAGGGGGTAGCACCACTATTGCGAGGCTTTCATCCCAGCGCAGTGCCCTCACCAAGGCCGCTAGCAGTTAACTAGCAATGTCGCCGCATCACTGCAAACGCTCCTTTCTTCGGCTTGCGGCCGAATAGGCATTTTTTGCACGAGTACACGAGTTGGGGTGCACGAGTTGGTCTGATGTTTTACGTGCCCTGACCGAGGCAACCTGCGTAGGGTTACGCGGGTTACTACGTAGGCACGTAACTAGCCCGGTGGACTAATCAGTATCTCCATTCTGTCCAAGATTTAATTCGTGCCGTCCGGCCGTCACGAGTGACAACGGGGCGGTACGGCTTCCTCTGAATCTCAAAGGATAAATTCATTATATCAAAATACTTGTGTTTTGTCAATATATATTCTATAAAATCTATTCTTGACCCTGGTCGACTAGTGTCATCTCATCTTCACCAATACGGATAACACTATCCCCTTCGGCCCCCTCACGTTGTAAGGCATGCATAATGCCCATCTTCTTCATGATGTCACGGAGACGGCGGAGACCTTCGTAGGTATCGAATCGAGTTCGCCGAGCAAACTTCTCAATTTTGTGTCCAGTGACCCTAAAAATTTTTACGTCAGTTTCCGCTTCTTTCAGTCGCTGAATGTGCCACGCCTGGGCGACCTGTTCAGAAGACAGCGATATCACTGGCAATCCGTCGGTATCGTCTTCTAACGCTTCATTCTCAGCTTGTTGTTCACGAGAGGTGTCGACGGCTGTCCGAAGCGCCCGAAGGACTTCGGTCAAATTAGTATGAGCGGCCGATGAAATAGCAATGATTTCACGATCTGGAGCGACTTGTTTCAACGCTTCAACTTGCATCTGAATCAGTTCTTTATCGAGACCCTCGGTCTTGGTTAGAGCAATAATTTCCGGTCGATCAAGCAGGGTTGCACTGTACGATTCGAGTTCATGACGAATATCTTGGTAGGCTTTGGCGACATCGTTACTGTAGGCATCGACCAGATGAAGTAAAACAGCGGTTCGCTCGACGTGACGCAAAAAGGCATCACCAAGGCCCTTGCCTTCACTGGCACCTTCAATCAGACCAGGAATGTCAGCAATCAGTAAGCTGGTGTCATCGATATCCGCCACCCCAAGGTTTGGCGTCAAGGTCGTAAAAGCGTAGTCAGCTATTTCAGGACGGGCATTACTGACGACACTCAGGAACGTTGATTTTCCCGCGTTCGGGAATCCGACCAGTCCAATATCCGCCAATAATTTCAATTCGAGCTCTGCCTCAAAGGTGTCGCCCGGTTCACCTTTTTCCGCAACCCGTGGCGTCTGGCGGACTGAAGATTTAAAGTGAGCATTACCAAAGCCACCGTCGCCACCGCGGGCAATCACGAGTTCTTGGCCATCTTCGGTAAAATCAGCTAAGATTTCATCTGCTCGTTTGACGATAGTGCCAACTGGGACTTTCACGTACAGCGGTTGTCCAGACTTGCCGTGACGATCGCGCTTGGCACCGGCCTGGCCAGGTTCAGCTTTGAGTTCTGGTTTGTAACGAAAGTCGACCAGCGTGTTCAGATTTTCGGTAGCCACAAAGATAACATCGCCACCCTTACCGCCATCGCCACCATCTGGTCCACCTTTATCAACGTAGATTTCATGCCGAAAACTGATGGCACCGTCGCCGCCTCTTCCAGCTTGAATAAATACTTTGGCGGTATCGACAAACATAATTACCCCTATTATACCAAAATCACCCCTGATTTAACAGGGGTGATGGATGAACGTATTTTAAGCCTAGTGAATGTAGAGGTATAGACCGGCTTGTCCAGCCGAGATAGTACGGTCATTCACGATGTTGAAACCACCGTATGCCGCGTTGTTCATCTCAGTAATGACGATGTCACCGTTTGAGAGGACACTTTCGACAACACCAACGTGACCAAAGTACCCAGCGGCGGTGTCAACAAGGACGGCGCCAACCGATGGACGGTTATTAACACTGTAACCTTGTGAGCCAGCAGCGCTTGCCCAGGTGTTAGCGTTACCCCAGAAGCTACCAACCGGCTTGCCCATTTGGGCACGGCGTTCGTAGGCATACCAGGTACAGTTACCCAAGGCGTAGCGGTTACCAACTGATCCAGACGCAAAGCTTGAGGCGTAACTCGTGCGAACCACAGAGCTGGTCGTTGGTGCAACGTAGCCTGGACGTTCAGCTGTCGGCAGGACGCCACCAGGAACAACAATTGTTTTTCCTGACGTCAATCCGGTAATTTCCAGGTTATTAAACGTGGTGATCAACGATGCGTTTGCTTTGTACTTGCTCGCGATGCTCGTGACGGTGTCGCCACCACTCACCTTGTGTAGCACACCATTTTGTGGCAAGATCTTGAGCTTGGTTCCGACGGTCAAACCGTCAGTCGTCAAATCATTCGCCCACTTGATGGTGTTTGATGAGATACCGTATTTTTCTGCCAAACTTGGGACGGTATCACCAGCCTTCACCGTGTGTGTCACAACACCTTGGCGAGCGTTGGTGCCAACCTCAATAATCTGAGGTTTGTTAATTGTCGAGTCATCAGTTGCCGGCAATGTGCTCTCGATTTGCGTCGAAATAGCCAGACTGGCCACCGATGGGGCAACTGACAAGTTAGTCGCTGAAGCGACATTTGCGGCAATATTTGACGCAACCACGTCGTTTACCGCAGTTTGGGTTTCAGTTTGGGTTGTCTGGGTTGCAGACAACGAGTTATTAGCGCTATTGGCGACTCCCGATACCTCTTGAGGGGCGCGGTAGCCGATACCAATAACGACAACGAGCAGAGTGAAGATACTCGCATAAATGGCAATGGTGGATGCCTTGACTCGACCTTTCGCTTGGCGACGTCGATAAGCGGCTGTCTGATGGTTACCAGCGACAGAACCTTGCTGGGCAAGGCCGCTCGCGATTTGATTACGAATTATCGTTCTCCTGCCACTCGTATTACTACAAGGGCGTCTACCGTACTGGGTCTTTCTTCTCGGGGGGAGAAAGGGGTATATGCTTCGACCGAATTACTTATATTTATAACGTATAAAATGTATTGTTTCGATACCCGTACGACCGTTATGGTAGGCGCATTAGCGCTCTGTTCTCCCACTCGCAATATCAGTGTTAACGATGTACACCAACTCAGTAGACAGAATGCATAATGTGCTTCCTTGAGTATACCAAAAAAGAGGGTTATGGTCAATAAAAAAGGCGACTTTTTTTCAAAGCCACCTCTGTTAAATTATCTGACATTTTACTTTACAATGTTCTTGTATATTAGCTTCGTGCTCTGCTGCCGTCCGCGCAAAATAGGTCACATCATCGTCTCCACTGAGGAAGAACAGGTAATCACCGCTAGCTGGATTAGCCACGGCTATCAGTGAATTGACCCCTGGAGCCGCTATCGGACCCGGCGGCAGGCCGGCGTACCGTCGAGTATTGTACGGTGAATCGAGATTAATATCACGCTCGACCCCTGTTTTATCGGCGATATATTGATACGTGACGTCAGATCCAAGGTTCATATCGATAGAAAGACGTCGCAAGAAGACTTGAGCAATCTGGGCTTCGTCACCCCCAATGGCTTCTCGTTGGATGATAGAGGCCAGAATGATGCCTTCGTACAGGCTTAACCCCTGTTCTTTGAATCCAGCAACGAGATTATTTTCCTCGATAACTCGATCGTATTCCTGGAGGGTATACGCAATAATATCTTCAACCGTTGCATCAGCGCCAAATCGATAGGTTTCTCCATAAATTAATCCCTCTAAATCAGCCGACGCAGGCTTAGCAGCAAACACGACACTGTCGTACTCCGCGGTAAATCCAGCGTCAATTTCATCCTCAGAATAGCCGGCCTCAAGCAGAACCTCTCGGTTATCCGCTAGAGTTGCGCCGGGAAGGAATGTAATATCAAAAGTGTCCATAATGCCACTACTTAAATGTTCAACAATCTCAGGGGTCGATTCTGACGGTGATAACCTATAGGCACCCGCCTGTAATGACGACTCTGAACCGTTCAACTTAACATACAGCCGAAACGCTTCGGCACTGCGAATTAAATCATTTTCACGTAATTGCTCGGCAATCAATGATGGCGAAGAATTTTCAGCAATAACCACCGAGACCCTGTCTGTATTAGATGGGTCAACTGCCGATAACTGCGCCTGATACCAAAACCAGGCAACAACTATGAGGGCAATAACCGAAGCTACCACTCCCCCCACTATGTATAGTAGGCGCCTATGCTTAAATTTTGATGAAGGCGGCTCCGGTACGGTTCCCTCTGACGGAATCGTTGGCGGCACCTCTGGCTCCGGTAGGGGCACGGTTGGTGGCGTCACCTGAGGACGTTCTAATGGCTGCGAACGTTGTGGTCTATTTGGTCGTTTAAAGCCATCCATCAGCGTTGCTCCAAATAGTCTTGCAGGATAAGCGCTGCGGCCTGTGCGTCAATATCGCCTTTTTCGTACGGTTTACCCATTGCTTTGAGTTGTTGTTCGGCCAAAACGCTCGTTAAAGACTCGTCTTGATAGTAAATGGCATCGATCATCGGACGCAGGTGACCGACAAATTGTTCAACATAGTGCGATTGTTCAGTTGATTCACCCTTCTGATTACGCGGGTAGCCGACAACCAGAGCGGTTACCCGCCTATCAGTGATGAGGTCGGCGATTTGCTCAAACTCACGCCCGTCTACATTGATGGTCATCAGTGGGACGGCGATCTTGACCCCATGTTCTGCAATCGCCACACCAATCCGCTTTTCGCCAACGTCAAGAGAAAGCAGCGTGGGTGATTGGCGATTACTCATTCTGTAATTTGAATTCAATTTGAATCTTGTCGGTATTGTTCGGAACGGTTGCTACCCAGAAGTAAGAGAAGCGGACGTCAACTTCTTGTATGCCATCAATTGACTCCAAGTCTGATTGCACTTCACCGTACTTCTTGCCCTTCGATTGGTCTTTTATGGCAGCTTCGTCAATCTTTGGCCCAATTTGGCCCGTTGCCGTCAATGTCGCGGTAATCTCTTTGCCTTGTTTGCGGAAGTTGCTAAACGCGGCCTCATTGTAGCCATCGTCGTAAATCCGTTGGCTATTACTGTCGACAATCTGTTTCTCCAGACTACGATTCAAATATTCGGTCAGGTCTGCCTGTGGAACGGCGTACATCGTGTAGGCGGTTTTGATCACCAGCTTGGCTTTTCCATCAGCTGCTTCGTCACCAACCGCTGGGGTTGAGACAACATCACCACGAGAGACAGTGAAACTATCGTCAATAACTTTTTCGCCATTCGTGAATAAGGCCGCTAATTCGGCTTTAGCATCGTCAGTTGAACGGCCAACCAGTTCGCCTTGAGCCCGGGTCACATCACTTGATGAGACAACTTTCACCGTTCGGCTTGAACCACCGGTCATATCAGACCCGTTCGAACTAAAGCCACCGACTGAGGCTTGATACGACCGTGCGCTCAGGTTATATTCGGCCCCAACATCTGTTGCCTCAACTGGGACAGTCGCTGAATCTTGGATAACACCGCCTGGACCAATCGTCGTTCCGGCAAGCGTGGTCGATTCGGTACTAACAAAGTTGAGTCCGCTTGCCGTAAATGTAGTTCCTGCCGGGACATCAATTGGCGTGCTCGATACCGATGTCCGAGTAAGGGTCATCGACCCAGCGGCTTCTTCGCCCACTTTTCCAGTTCCGGTAGCGGTGAACTCGATACTTTCGTCGGTTGTTTTTGTCTGCGATACTGCCGCTAACTCGCCTTCGTCATAGTTAGTAGTGCCACCTTCGACTAACGAAACTGATGTACTGACTGGTGCTGGCGACGCACTAGCCGTAATCACAATTGTTGCGGCTGGTGCAATCACAAACATCCAGATGAGGAGCGCGATCAACGCAACACCGGCACCGATACCAATAAATAATTTCTTGCGGAAGCTATCAAAGTTAGGAACCTTGACCTTTTTCTTGCCATGTTTGGCGGCAGCGCCAACCGCAACCGGTGCAGCAGCACTGTCTTGCTCGAGTTCAATCGTATCAATAGCATCACTGCGACCCTGTTCGGCCGTGCCATCATGGACTTCAACAGTATCAGCGTGGTCGCCAACTGGCAGATTACCGCCATCGATAATGTCATCGCCTTCATCGACTGCCAAGGCTGGAACTGCGGCGATTTCCGGCTTCGATTGCAGGTTCTTAGCAACAGGAATCGAATTACTGGCAGCCAATCCCATCAAGGCTTGGTTGTTGCTAATCAACACGAGCTGTTTCTTGTCAGCCTTCGCCATGCGATCAAGCAACCGAAGATTGACGGCACTCTGCAACGCTCCCGACCGTTTTGGGGGAACCAAGGCAACAATCTTTTCTTTGGAATCTTTTATTTTTCCAATGATTGCCGTTACGTCGTCGTCGACATCAATGTAAATTACGTCTTTATTCATAGGTTAGATTTTGAGGAGGCGATTTAATTTTTCTTTAATAGAATCCCCTTCTCCACTCCCTATTAGTGTATCATAGCCGACCCGTAACAAGCCCATAGCGGTGATGAAGGTATGATCGTTGACGTCACCTGTTTCGTCGCTGACACCCAGCACTTCTGAAGGATTAATGTGCTGTACGGTGACTTTTTTCGTAAACGGAAGTTCTTTTTGCCAGTCACTTTTTTCAAGTGTCGCAACCAGTTTCTTGAGGCTCGAGCCACCGCCACAGAGTAAGATACGGCTTGGCAAGTGATCGACTGAATCAAATTCGCTGAGTGCTAGTTCAACGCCGGCGATCCAGACCTCCAGAGTTTTATCAATTGCCGCATTCACATCTTTGGCAACAGAGGCCTTAATTTGATCATGGTCGATGTTTACTTTTAGTTTCTCTGCATCTTTATAACTCAGATCCATGTCACTGGCGATTGTTTGAGTAAAACTGCGACCGCCGATACCAAACATTTTTGTCCCTTCGACACCGCCGTCATTCACCACGGCGATATCAGTCGTACCACCACCGACGTCGGCCAAAATGGCGGTAAAGTTACTACTGGCATCGCTCCCCAGAACGCTTCGACTAACGGCAAACGGTTCTGCGGCCACTGCGATCAGTTCAAGGGAGAGCTCATCAGCCACCCGTTCCAACGCACCGATGTGCACCATTGGGGCAAAAGCGGTATAAATTTGCACCGCCACATCACGCCCCTGGAACCCGAGTGGGTTACTAACTTTGTAACCATCAATGTGAATACCGACCAGTGCGCTGTTGACCAGTTTTACTTCGACATCATCGTTACCAGTTTCAAGCGCAATTTGTTTTTGCGCTTTAATCTGCGCTCGTTCTTGAACTTTTTCGATAATAAATTCCATCTCACTGGCATCCAGCGGGCGATCCGGCTGTGGTCGACGATAGCGAATCGTATCAGTCACGCCTTTGACGAGTTCTCCGGCGATACCAATCACCACCTGTTTTGCCTGCAGGCCAGCTTTTTCTTCAGCGTCAGCCAGCGCTTCTTCGCAGTTTCTGACCACTCCAGAAATGTCGGCGATTGCACCCGAATGCATGTCGCTAACATCTTGGCGGGCGCGCCCAACCCCGATGATTTTCAAGTCATCGCCATCAACTTTGGCAATTAAGGCTTTGACGAATTCAGTCCCAATATCCAAGGCGACCATGTAGTCTTCGGTTGCGACTTTCTTTTTACGTGGTGAACGGAGTTTTTCTAATACCATAAGTGCTTTCCATTATATAACAAAACACTAGTCAGACTAATCTTTTTATCGGTTTATTGCAGAATGGCTTTGATGCGGCGAATACCAGCGCTACTCGACTCTTCTTTGACGATTTTGAACTGTTTATCGTCTGGTTCAGTCAGTTCCATCGTGTGGTCAACATGAGGGCCGCCACAAATCTCAAAACTAAACGGTGCCTCTTCGTTATCAGCAATCATTTTGTAGACTTTGACGGTTTCGCCGTAACGGTCACCGAATTGTCCCAACGCACCCATTTCTTCACGGGCAACCTTAGTTGGATATTCAGCAAAACTAATCTTCAAATCTTTATGAATCTCACGGTTCACGATGTCTTCGACAGCTTTGACTTGTTCGGGGGTCATTTTTTCGGGATGAGAAAAGTCAAAACGCAGTCGTTCTTCGGTAATATTCGAGCCATGTTGAACGACGTGGTCACCGAGAACTTGTCGCAGCGCTGCGTACATCAGATGCGTTGCCGTGTGATATTTCTTGTGTTGCAAGGTCTGGCCACCAAGACCACCTTTGAACGTGCCTTTGGCAGCGGTTTGTGAACGAGCCCGCTGTTCGGCCATCTTGTCATCAAATTCTTGACGCCAGGTTTCTGATAATTCGATACCTTGCTTAAACGCCTCTTCGGTCGAAAGCTCGACGGGGAAACCATAGGTGTCATACAACGTAAAGATTTCTGTTCCAGTCAGTCCATTTTCTTTTCGTTTCGTCAGCTCATTAATCCCCTTGCGCAGTGTCTGACGGAAGACACGCTCTTCTTTGACCAACGTCGCAATAATCTCGTCACGAGCAGCCGCTACTTCGGGATAATCGCTAGCGTACATATCGGCGATCACCGGCACAACCTGCTCCAAAAAGTTCTGTTCAATGCCAAGATCAAACGCAAAGCGCACGGCGCGGCGAATGAGGCGACGCATGACGTAACCTTGTTCTTTATTCGATGGCTTGACGTCATCAACCGCCATAAAAGTCGCCGCTCGCAGGTGATCAGCAATGACCCGCATACTAGCGGTATTGCTTTCGTAACTTTTACCAGAAAGCTTTTCTAGGGTTTCGATAATCGGCCAGAGGATTGAGATGCGGAAGACATCAGGACTATCAATCTGAGCAGCAGCGATACGCTCGAGACCGCCACCAAAGTCAACGTTTTTGTGCTCGAGCGGTTCAAACGATCCATCCTCGAGTCGGCGATACTGCATAAAGACCTGGTTACCAATTTCCATGAACTGACCGCTGTCACTGGCAGGGTGGGCCTTGCCATAACTTTCGTCGTGATTTTGTGGACCAAAGTCATAAAAAACTTCACTATCAGGGCCGCATGGGTCGCCAATTGGTGTTTTATCGAGTCCGCCACCACGAGACCACCAGTTTTCGCCGTCGTCGTAAAAGAAAATTCGCTCACCAGGCTTAATACCGCGTTCATCACCATCCGCTTGGCTACCAACTTCAACGATCTTGGCTTCAATACCTTTTTCGGCAAAGACTTTTTGCCAAATATTAGCCGCTTCGTCATCGCGTGGAATGCCGTGGGCTTCGTCACCAATAAAGGCTGTCACGTAAATCTTATTTGGATCCAGACCAACTTTTTCGGTTAAAAATTCAAAAAACCAGCGAATTTGCTGTTCTTTAAAATAGTCACCCAGACTCCAGTTACCAAGCATTTCAAAGAATGTCGTGTGTCGATTATCACCGACATCTTCAATGTCTTGTGCGCGTAAACAGGTCTGACTGTCGGTTAATCGAACACCTTCTGGGTGCGTTTCGCCAAGCAAGTACGGCAGCAATGGCTGCATCCCACTCCCCGTAAACAAGGTTGTTGGGTCGTTGTATGGGATCAGTTTCGCGCGGGGAATCACGGCGTGGCCCCGTTCTTTGAAAAACTCGAGGTACGAGTTACGAATATCTTGTGCGTTCATTATGCTTAATTATAACAGGTTATCAGTAGTCGTCGAGCGTTAGCACGATGCAACCGACGCCCACCAGCCAGCATCGAGTTTTTCACCGGTTTTACAGGTTGCTCGTGATTCATATTGAATCTGCAGGCCGTAGGCATTGCCACTGGTACCCCCGCGAATATACAGATAGTCGCGGTCAGGCGTTCGTGGGTCTTCGGGTATGGTATCAAGATACGGCGCGAGCTCTGTTTCCAGATCGGTTGCCACACATTCAACGTCATCACCACCCAAACAGACGTCAGGATACTGGCTGTTATTACTGTAATACTTTTCCAAAGCGATTTTCAACTGAGAAATCTCGGTTTGTCGCTCTGAGTCACGCGCACCTGCCTGCAGCGGACCGTACGAAACCGCCATTAAGGTGACCAAAACGGCCAGCACAATAATCACAATAATCATTTCAACAACCGTAAAGCCTTTGTCTGATGCCCGCGACAATTTCATAGTATTAGTTATACAGGCTTATGCGTGTTCACTCAAGACAGGCGCACCAGTCACGATACCGCCACCCAGACAGACGCCATGTTGATAGATGACGACTGACTGCCCTGGAGCAACCGCTCGTTCAGGGTGCGGAATGTGTAACCGAACGCCACTTTCGAGGCTTTCAATTTCAGCATCAACCAGCGGCGCACGGTGGCGAACCCGAATCTGTAAGGTACCGGTTGGCTGCTGGCCATCAATCCAATGGACGTCAGCCAGGTCGAGCGTTGGCTGCCAAAAGGCTTCGTCATTTAAGTCGGTCGTAATGAAGACTTCGTTTCGCTCCATATCTTTGCCGACGACATAGTAAGGCAAGCCGCCGCCGATATCCAAGCCGTGTCGCTGACCAATCGTATAAAATATCGCGCCGTCGTGCCGACCCATCGTCTTACCCGAAGTTTTATCGATTACATCACCAGGCTTTTGCTCGACATACTGCGACAAAAACTCACGAATGCCAATCTGACCAACAAAGCAGATTCCTTGGCTATCTTTTTTGCGCGCGGTCACGAGTCCGCGGTCTTCGGCCATTTCTCGAACTTTCGACTTATCAAACCCACCCAGCGGGAAGAGGGTTTTTTCAAGCGCTTCGCGCGTCACGCGGTACAGAAAATATGTTTGATCCTTACTAGTATCAGTCGCCATCTGTAGTGAACCGTCTTGGACTTTGGCGTAGTGCCCTGTTGCAATCATATCCGCGCCATCAGCGAGCGCCGCGTCTAAAAACAAGCGAAATTTTACTTCTTGGTTACACATAATGTCTGGGTTTGGCGTGCGGCCGTGCTTGTATTCGTCAATCATATAGTCAACGACTTTGTGTTTGTACTCGGTCTCAAAATCAAAGACTTTAAAATCGATGCCGAGCTGAACCGCAACCCGCTTTGCATCTGCTAAATCATCGGCCCACGGACAGCGCATGCCCGGCAAGTCCTGTGTCCAGTTTTTCATATAGACTCCGGTGACGTCGTAGCCCTGTTCTTTGAGCAATGCCGCCGTAACACTAGAGTCAACACCGCCGCTCATACCAACATAGACTTTGGTCATGACACGGCACCTTGAATATGGAAAATGACAATCTTCACGATTTCACCACCAGCTAGCCACCAACCACGGGGTGTCACCCACCACCAAAACGACCAGTCGCTATCGCGCGTGACCGGATAGTTCAAAACTGTCACATTATCGGTATTGCGTTGAAATTCGAGATTTGCTCGTTTCTGATGATACCCAGATGTCGTTAAGATTATTTTCTCGATATTATTCTCCGAAAAAATCGATTGGGCATTCGCTGCATTTTGTTGGGTTGTTTCTGAATATTCGTCCAGAAGAATGTCATTGGCTGGAACCCCTGCCGTCAGTGCGCGGCGCATCATCGCTTCTGCGTTGCTTGGGCCCGATTTGTCCTGAGCCGCTCCCGAAAATATCAGTGTATCTGCCCAGCCATTTTTGTACAGTGCAATACCTGAGTCTGTCCGAGCGTTCGTGTCACCACCACTGACCACGACAATGGCATCAGCTGAAGAACACTGGCCATAGATGCCCGCCGGTTTTTCACCACAACCAATAAAATCGTTCGGCTGAAGATAGATGCTAAGCCCAATAATCAGGGCCGCTAAGGCAACCAGAGAAATGATCAGGTATCTCATGACTGCCCCGTCCTCTCCATCTCACGACGGAGTTCTTCGATAATCATCTTCCCTGCTTCGGCTATGTTTTCATCGTTCGATAAATGACCCAAGGTTAAACGGAGACTACCGTCTGCTTCCTGTGGTGACATACCGATCGCTTCTAGCACGTGTGATCGAGTGCCTTTGTTCGCCGCACAGGCACTGCCAGTCGCAACATAGACATGGCGATTTTCGAGGGCAAACAACACGCGCTCGGCGTCCAGACCACTGAATGAAATATGGAGATGACCAGCCAAGCGATGACGCGGATGACCAGAAATAATTGCTTTAGGAAACGCTTCTGTGAGCTGATTCTGCAGTGCGTCTCGTAACTTTGTCAGTCGTTCAACCTCTGACTTTCGATGCTTCGTTGCGAGCGACAAAGCGGCCGCGAACCCAATAACCGCAGGCACATTTTCTGTCCCACTGCGTAGTCCTCGTTCTTGTCCGCCGCCAACAATTTGTGGCGACAACATGACTGCGCTATTCGCCCACAGCAGGCCTGTTTGTTTTGGTCCGTACATTTTACCCGCGTTCAGCGTCAGCATATCAACGCCCAGACGCGATACCATAATATCCAACTGACCGACACCCTGCGAAGCGTCACTATGAAAGAAAATTGGCGTATGGTCACCTCGATCTAATCGGTCTTGACGAACCTGTTTGACAACTTCGGCAATGGCGCGCAGAGGTTGTACCGTGCCGAGCTCGTTATTTGCCAGTGCAATGCTGACCAACGTCGTTGTATCGGTAATTGCCGTTTTGATGCTATCGGCAGAAATAAACCCTCGTTCATCTGGTTGCACTAGAGTATGTGGACGTTTTTGCGTCGCTGCTAACACGGCGTGGTGTTCAATCGCCGCCGTCACGACATGTCCGTCGGTTGCCGCAAACGCAAGATTAATTGACTCGGTTGCTCCCGCGGTCATCACTAATTCATCAGCACGTGCGCCGATACAGTGGGCGAGTGTCCTTTTTGCCTCGTCATAAGCGCGTCGGACTTCAATCGCTGGCGCATAGGGCGCCGATGGGTTAAAAAAGGCATCAGAAAAATATGGCTGCATAGCGGCCATAACACGATCATCGACTGGCGTTGCCGCCGCATGGTCAAGATAGAATAACGGGGTATTCACTTTACTAAGTATAACAGTTTTAGCGCGAGCCTGCACCGACGAGATGGTCGTCACTCGCAGTTTCGCTTTGCTGAGCATAGACACGTTCGAGTTCAGCTATAGCTGCTTGTTCAGCTGGACTCAACGCCACTTGATCGTGCTCTGGACTCACTGACGCCTGCGTTTGTTCAGGAATAGATTCTTGCATATCGATACGTGCCGCATCACGGGTGATGCGCTCAGCTTCCAGGACCACTGCAACCTTATCGTTAAGATAAATTTCTTCGTTGATAGCGCTGATATACTGAGGCGCAAGTTCATACAAGCGAGATTTTTCTGGCACAGTCATCGACACAGGATCACCATTAAACGTCTTATAGACATTGCTCTTCGTCACCTCGTACTGGGCGTATGACCATTTACGGTTTTTTGTAAGGCTACCATAATAAATCAATGTTCGTCCATCCAAACCGTCGCCAAACCAGAAGCGCTGCGTCGCTCCACTTTCATCAAGCAACCGACCACCAACTTCACTCTCAAGATTCATCAGTTCTTCGAGCAGACTAGCGTTTCGGTCTTGAGGACGACCAAACAAACCTTCCATAATTGGACGAAACAAGCGGGTAATGCGGTTCAAACGAAGCGTGTCGTAATCAGCCTGGCTACGCATAAACATCACACGGTCAAACTGATTCATCAGCTCCATGTTTTTTAACATCTCGGCGTTAGGCCGTTCTGGATTATACATTGGACGTTCAACAATGGCGCCTGGCCGTTCAGCCACGGTTAATTGCTGTTGACGCTCAAGAGCGGTCGGCGTTTGGACGTAAGTCATCGAGGATTCACTTCGAATACCGTCAGGGTTAGCTGACGTATACGTCGTGGTTGCGGTGGGGTATTGATACTGATCGATACTCATAAGTTAAGAAACCCATAAGGTGATGGTTTTTGATCAGGTTTTTGTTTATCAGAGCGCAAAAAGTGCGCGGGCGTTAGCCGTCGTTTGAGTGGCTATCTCATCTGTTGATAGACCGCGACGGTTGGCGATATGCTCGGCAACTGTCCGAACTAACGCTGGCTCATTGATTTTACCACGAAATGGACTTGGGGTCAAGAATGGTGCATCCGTTTCTAACAACAATTTATCGAGGGGAATCGCATCGAACATCGCTTGTTGCGCTGGGTCTTTCGTAAACGTCGAAATACCGTTTACTCCTATAAAAAGCCCTTTTTCGATGGCTTTTTCCATATTCTTACGCGAATCAGTGAAACTATGGAGTACTCCACGAATACCCTCAAAACTGTCAAAAATTGGCCAAAAATCATCAAATGCGTCACGAACATGGAAAATAATCGGCAAATTATGGTCGAGTGCAACTTGAATTTGCTCCCGTAAGGCTTTGATTTGCGTCTCTTTAGGGCTGTGGTTGTAGTAGTAATCGAGCCCGATTTCACCAACTGCCACTACACCTGTGTCCTTGGCATATTCCGCGATATTATACCCGTCTTTCGTATCATGGGGATGTACGCCTATCGAGGCCCGTGCCCATGGGTATTGCTGGGCAAATTCGATGGCGTGGCGGGTCGATTCAACAGAGGTACCGACACAAATCACCTGCTCGACACTAGCTTCGCGAGCGTTAGTGTACACTCCTTCAATCGGCAACGAGTAATCAAGTTCGTGAATATGACAGTGAGTATCGACAAGCATCAGGCTGTTTTTGGTGCATTGGGATCGGGTGTGTGCAGATATTTCTTTGGGAATAAGACACCTTCGGGCTGTTTCACCACTCCTGTTTCAAAAATATCGTGAATCGCAGCTGCAGTAGTAGGTAAGAATGGGAGCAGGAGGTCGCCAATCTGTAGTAACGCGCCAGCACAGTGCGCTAATATCTCAGACAAGTGTTGTTCGGCTTCACTATCTTTGCCGACTTCTTTTGCAACGCTCCACGGTTTGACGTTCTCGATATACTGGTTTAGGCTTCGGACCATATTCCACACCTCATCAAGTGCTTTGTTGAACTCGAGATGTTCCATCGCATCATGATACAGTGTCATGTCGTGTTCGGTTTGCTCTGATTCGCCAATAACTCCAGCCTGATACCTAGTAATCATACTAGCGACTCGTTGGACCAAGTTCCCGAGGTCATTGCCAAGCTCACCGTTATAGGCACCCTCGAACTTTTCCCAGGTGAAATCACCGTCGTCGAGCGTCGGAATGTGACGAGAGAAGAAGTAGCGGAAGGCATCGAGTCCGAACTCATCAATAATTTCGATAGGGTCAATGACATTCCCGATGGTTTTACTCATCTTGGTGCCACCAACAATGACATGGCCGTGCACCAAGAGGCGCTTTGGTAGCTCTAGCCCGAGACCAAGGAGCATAGCCGGCCAAATGCCCGCGTGGAAGCGTAAAATATCTTTACCAATCACTTGAACATCGGCTGGCCAATACTCTTGCCAGCCTTCTTTGTCGGGGTAGCCAAGCACGGTGATGTAATTTGATAACGCGTCCAACCAGACATACATCACCTGTTCTGGATCACCTGGAACTGGCACTCCCCAACTCAGATTCTTGCGTGGTCGAGAAATGCTGACGTCTTGGAGACCATTTTTTATAAGTTCCAAAAATTCATTTTTTCGAAACTCTGGAACAATTTCCATTGCCCCGGTATTGATAGCTTCACGAATCTTGTCGGTAAAAGCACTGGTTTTGAGGTAATAATTCTCTTCAGACAATTGTTCGAACGGTTTTTGATGATCCGGACATACACCACCCATTTCTTGGACTTCTTTGTCAGTAAAGAAGGCTTCGTGGCCAACACAGTACCAGCCTTGGTAGACACCTTTATAAATGTAAGGTTGGAGTTTATGCCAGATGTATTGGACTGCCGCAACGTGGTGCTGGTCGGTAGTCCGAATGAAATCTGTGTAGCTGGCGTTAACTTTGACGATAAATTCTTCGAATTTTTTATAGTTTCGATCAGCGTACGCCTGTGGCTCAAGATTTTCTTCCTGTGCTTTGGCGGCAATTTTGTTCCCGTGTTCGTCTGTCCCCACTTGAAAACGAACTTCATGCCCTTGTTGTTTTTGATAGCGTGTCCAGATGTCGGCCAACAAGTAGTCCATAGCATGCCCAATGTGCGGCGCTCCATTAACATACGGAATGGCGGTCGTGATGTATAGCTTTTTTTCCATTACTGTTATTGTAGCAGATAACAGAGAACCAAGTGGGGTTAGTTTTGTGGTGCGCTATCAAGGAGTTTGCGCCAGTCTTCGATAGATAAGTCTTCAGCGCGTAAATTAGCATCGATACCCACGCTCTCAAGCCAAGTATCAATCGCTGGTTTCGAAAGATGAAGCCCGGCCGACAAACTGGTACGTAACTTCTTGCGTCGGCCAGAAAAACCAGCTTTGACAATGCGGAAAAAGGCCGGTTGTTGGTCAGGGCTGACTTTTGGTTCAGCAAACGGCTCGAGTACAACCACCTGACTATCCACTTTTGGTGGTGGCGTGAAGTACTCGGCTTCGACCACCATATCGAGCCATGTTTCGGCGTAGAGTTGCGCGCTGACCGCTAATAAGCTCATGTCGCCAGGCCCAGCAACGATGCGCTCGGCGACCTCTTTTTGCACCAACAAGACAATTCGTTTCGGTAGATTGGTTGACGTTAATAAAGTCTGAACAATTTTTGACGTAATGTAGTACGGCACGTTGGCCACGACGACATAGCCTTTTGGTAGTGTGGTCAGGTCAAAGGTCAAAATATCCTGTTGGACAACGGTTAGGTTCGTTCCTGGAAATTGGCCAGGTAGTTTCGCTGCCAAATCAGCATCCAGTTCAACTGCTGTGACACGCTCTGCGCGGCGCAGTAATTCACTAGTGAGGGTGCCGAGGCCTGGACCAATCTCGAGGACCACATCATCTTTAGTAATTTCGGCCGCTTCGGCAATGCCCGAGAGAATCATGCGGTCGGTCAGCCAGTGTTGGCCCAGTGATTTTTTCGGACCTGCCATGGCTAGTACCAGCGGTTCTTCATCCAGAAATTATAGGCTTGTTGCCAACCACCGTAGCGACCAGTCACATACCCGTTCATCCAGTTCAGTGAATTGACTGGGTCCATTGGGTTCCCTGGTACCTTTGAACATGGCAACGCCTGAGCCAGTCCACAGGCTCCAGAGCTTTGGTTGATAGCGTTCGGGTTCCAACCACTTTCACGCGTCACCAGCGCGTCGGCATAACCCCAATTCTCTTTGGAGATGTTCGAGGCTGCGAGCCAATCAGTCTTGCTACCGCCACCAGTGTAAGGGAGGTATTCCGGTTTTGTGCCGATAATCACAACCTCAGTGACGGCTTTTTTGAGCGTTAGGCTGGCGATTTCTTCGCGACTAACTTCCCGTCCGTCTTTGATTTCAATTTCGTAGGTGACGCGTTTTGTACCGTTCTTACCGGCTGTCTGTACTTTTTCGTAGCCAATCGGTTGATCGGCGTCTTTAATCTCACGAGTTCCGTGGTCAATCTTTTCTTCACGAGTAATCGTCTGCTTGCCTTCGCGCCACACTCGAACGGTCATGCCTTCAGTTAGTGTCGTTTGGCTACTTGGTGAAACGCGATCAGCATCACCCAGCTCGATACCCTTTTCTTCAAGCATCGCTCCAACGGTATCACCCTGCGTACGTGTATCGGTTTTTGCCCCGTACAAATCAAAGGTAAAAAGTACTGCACGGTCAATTTCCAGTTGCAACCCAGCACCGTTCAATAAATCATCCGAACGAGTCAGCTCGGTCGTGTCTTCTGGATACACCGTAATGTCGGCGGCGGCCAAGATATGCTCTGGGGTTTGATAGGCGGTCATTACTTTTTGTCGCATGGCGCCATCAATCACCGTCACTGGTCGCGCTCGATAAATGTTCACTTGGTACTCAGACGCCACCATCTGTTCATTCAGCGCTGGTTCAACCACATCGCGAGCATCGGTTTCGATACCTGCTTCCTTTAATACATCGCCGATGGTTTCGGCGTTTGAAACAAACACTTGCTCTTCACCACGGTCAAAGATCGTCACCAGGTGACCTTCAGTGTTCAAAGCGTTAGTTTGGCGTGTTTGCCAAACAAAGAAAATCGAAAGACACAAAAGCACAGCTACTGCCACAAGCAGGCTCCAAACGGTCGTACGGCTTCGTGTCTTAATTATCATCAGTAAACAGATTCACACCCACATGTGTGTTCTGCTTATTATACCAAAAAACCTAGGCTGACCAAAGTCGCTAACGCTTTTGTAGCCGAGCATATTCGGCATTGAGTTTCTTGGTTTGACCAGATAAAAACGCCACCGTGACGGCCATACCATCGATATCAATAATTTCACCGTCACCAAATGCGGTTGACGTCACTTGATCGCCAATCTCAAAGCCTAAATCATCACTATAAAATGGCTCATCAACATTTTGGGGTGAAAAGAACTGCGGTGTTTCACTGGACGAGGCGACTTGATCACCCATATCAGCAATAAAACGGGATGTTGGGTTATAACTACGCTGTCCAAATTGCAACCGGCTGTATGCGTAGGTGATGTGTAGTTCTTCACGAGCCCGCGTCATACCAACATAACAGAGTCGCCGCTCTTCTTCGAGCTCGCTCGGTCCTGATTCAAACACGCGGCTGTGGGGTAAAATTCCCTCCTCCAGCCCGACCATAAAGACAACCGGAAATTCCA
>JAUIDL010000005.1 GCA_030428585.1 bacterium
CGAAGTCGTCGAATGAGGTGAGGATGTTCTCCAGGCGCAGGATCTGGCCGAACAGCTGGATGAACTCCTTCTGCGCCGCCTCTCCGACGATCTGCTGCCCCAGCGGGAACGAAGCCAGCAGCTCTCCGACCTTGTCCGAGTACTCGCCGTAGTAGTCGGCGTACGGCTTGAGGAGCACGACGCCGCGAGCGTCCTTGTTGCCGAACAGTTCGAGGGCGGCGTTGGTCTCTTCTTCAAGGTCGCGGAAGGCGACGATGTTGCCGTACGTCTTGACCGAGTTGAGGATGCGGTTGGTGCGTGAGTACGCCTGGATCAGGCCGTGCGCGCGTAGATTCTTGTCGACGAAAAGCGTGTTGAGGGTGGTCGCGTCGAACCCGGTGAGGAACATGTTGACCACGATCACCATGTCCAGCTCGCGATTCTTGAGTCGCTGCGAGAGGTCCTTGTAGTAGTTCTGGAACTTGTCGGCGCTGGTGTCGTAGCTCGTTCCGAAGATGTCGTTGTAGTCCTGGATGGCGTCTTCGAGGAAGCCGCGCGCGTCCGTGCTCAGCGCGTCGGTGTCGAAGGCCTCGTCGTCGAGGATGCCGTCGTCGGTGGCGTCGTTTGCTCCATAGGAGTAGATCAAGCCGATCTTGAGGCGGCGCTCTGGCGCAACGTCCTGCTGCTGGATCTGGAAGTGGTTGTAGTAGCGGCGTGCCGCGTCGATCGAAGCGGTTGCGAAGATCGCGTTGAAGCCCCGCACGCGTTTGCGTTCGCGCACAGCCTCTGCCTGACGGCGGGCACGCGTCGACTCCGCGACATTCGTCACGACGGAGTGCTCGTAGCTCGATGACCGCTTGGTCTTCTGATCGAAGTGCTCGAGCGTGTACTGGACGACCTGGCTGATGCGCTCCGGTGCGAGCAGTGCCTTTTCGGTGTCGATGGCCGACACCTGCTTGTCGACGACGGTGCCGATCTTCACGGTGTTGACGTAGTCGATCCGGAAGGGCAGAACGTTCTTGTCGGTGATCGCGTCGACGATCGTGTAGGTGTGGAGCTTCTCACCGAACGCCTGCTCGGTGGTCTTGAGCTGCGGGTTGCCTCCCGCACCTGCGTTGACAGCGAAGATCGGGGTGCCGGTGAAGCCGAACAGGTTGTATCGCCTGAAGGCGCGGGTGATGTCCGTGTGCATGTCACCGAACTGCGACCGGTGGCACTCGTCGAAGATGATCACCATATGGCCGTCGTAGACGTCGTGCCCCTTGTTCGCCTTGATGAAGGTCGACAGCTTCTGGATCGTCGTGATGATGATGCGCGCGCTCGGGTCTTCCAGCTGCTTCTTCAACACGGCCGTCGAGGTGTTCGAGTTCGCCGCACCCTTCTGGAAGCGGTCGTACTCTCGCATCGTCTGGTAGTCGAGATCCTTGCGGTCCACGACGAAGAGCACCTTGTCGACGCTCGGGAGCTTGGAGGCGAGCTGAGCTGTCTTGAATGACGTCAGGGTCTTGCCAGAACCAGTGGTGTGCCAGACATACCCACCAGCGGCAACGGTGCCGAAGATCGCCTTGATCGCGTCCTGCTTGGTCTTGGCTTCGCGGTCGATCTCAGCTCTCACCGTCTCAGCGCGCTCGAGCACTTTGGGGTCGGACTTGCTCGTCTCGATCCAGGCCTCGAGGGCGATGCGGATCTCTTCGGTGACGGTGCGGTCGTTGAGCTGGGCGAGCACGTCCAGCTGCGCCCGCAGGCCGTCGGTGATGCGAACGGCGAGCGTCCGCAGCGGGCCGAGCGCCGTGGTCGGCACGTCGGCGGGGGTGTTCTCACTCATAGTGAGCCTCCTCATCGGAAGCGACGGACGATCCCCGGTTGGGATCATCTACGCCGCGCGCCGACGAGGAGCGAGGACGATTATGGACGCTGGTGGCCAGACGTCAATATTCCGTTCGCGGCTGTTGTAAAAACTACGACGTGACTGGGGTTTACTGCATCGCGCTCATGCTTCATAGTCAGGGGCAGCTATGGCGCGAAGGACACCCCGCACCAACATTGACTTGGTAACTGGCTCACCTCGAGCCGCGCTCTTCGGCTCGTCGCGTGGCTTCACCATCGTGGAGCTACTCATCGTGATCGTCGTGATCGCGATTCTCGCGGCGATCACGATTGTGGCCTACAACGGTGTCGCTGGAAGGGCAATCGAGACATCAATGCAGTCTGACCTGAAGCAAGCGGCCACCGCTCTTGAGCTCGACAACCTGCATGGCAACGGCTACCCAGTCGATGCCGCTGCGGCCAACGGCGGACAAGGGTTGAGGTCCAGCGGCGACAACGCACTGACGTACGAGTTGAAGCCTTATGGGTACTGCGTTTCGGTCGCGAATCCGATTCTGAGCAACGATCTCGTCCTGCGATCCAGCGCCGGCACGATTGCAGAGGGGACGTGTGACGCTGCGGTGTCAACATTCGCGGGTTCCACTGGCGGCTACGTTGATGACGCCGGGCCTGCGGCACAGTTCAATTCCCCCCAAGGTGTCGCCGTAGATGTTTCCGGCGCCGTCTATGTTGCGGACTACTCCAACAACCGCATCCGCAAGATCTCCCCTGAAGGGGTGGTATCAACGCTGGCCGGTTCAACACAGGGGTTCGTTGACGGCACCGGGGCGGCAGCCCAGTTCAATCGACCATATGGGGTGGCTGTCGATAGCTCCGGCACTGTCTATGTTGCGGACTACTCCAATCATCGCATCCGCAAGGTCACCCCGGACGGAGTGGTAACAACGCTCGCCGGCTCGAGCTACGGCTACGCAGACGGAACAGGTGCGGCAGCGCGGTTCGCATACCCGCGCGGCGTCGCAGTCGACGGTACTGGCACCCTGTACGTTGCTGACTCGGGCAATCATCGCATCCGCAAGATCACCCCGGACGGAGTGGTAACAACACTCGCTGGCTCCGCGCAAGGCTATGCCGATGGCACAGGTGCCGCCGCGCAGTTCTTCTTCCCTTACGGTCTCGCCTTCGACCGCTCCGGCGACATCTACGTCGCTGACACCGTGAACAACCGAATACGCAAGATCACCCCAGCCGGCGTTGTAACAACTGTGGCTGGCTCGACAGGGGGATTCGCGGACGGCACGGGTACGGCAACTCAGTTCAGCAGTCCACAAGGCGTGGTGGTCGACAGCTCCGGGACCGTCTATGTTTCTGACTTCTGGAATCATCGCCTCCGCAAGATCACCTCAGCCGGCGTTGTAACAACTGTGGCTGGCTCGACAAGTGGCTATGTCGAGGGCTCTGGTGCGGTTGCTCAGTTGAATGGTCCCAGCGGCGTCGCCGTCGACAGCGCCGGAACGGTCTATGTTGCAGACAGCATGAACCACCGCATCCGCAAGATCGAGCTGTAGACCGTTCTCCTCTTGTCTCCATGATTCCTGCTCTCTTCGAGCGCAACGTGCCTGCGCGTGTACATGGACAAGCCCCGTCCGATCGACGCGAGGTTGTGAAGATTGGCGAACTCACGGGGTATCCTCGGATGCTTGCCTGGTCGCGATTCATGAACGTCAGTTCGCACGCCTCCGCCACAGTCGTCACTCATGTCCCGATCCACTTGCTTCGATGGGCAGCCTCCATGGGTTCGCGACCATTGACCTGTCCCCGCAACCACCTCGACGCCGCGATCACCAAGCGCCAGCTACGCGATAAGGGCGTCGAGCTCATCTCGGCCAAGGAGAACTTCGGCGACGGGTACATGGGTGATGCGATGGAGGCCATTACCGACGTCGTCAACGAACTCCAGGTCCGCATGAGCGGCGAGGACATCCGTATCAAGATGGCGCACAAGGTCGAACGGGGCGGAAGCGTCGGGCGCGCCAAGCTCGGCTATCTGAATGTGCGAAAGGACTTCGACGGACGACTCGTCAACACGATCGATGTCGATCCAGTGCGCGCACCGCTGATCATCTGGGCCTTTGAGCAGTACGCCACGAATCAGTTCTCGATTACGCAGCTTCAGATGATGCTCGAAGGCCAGGGCCTGACCACGCGGCAGTCGAGCAAGCGGGCCGCCAAGCCGCTGTCGAGCAGCCAGCTCGCCATGATCCTGCGCGACCCGTATTACACCGGAGTGATCCGCTACAAGGGCAAGCTTCACCCTGGCAGGCACACGCCGCTCATTTCGAAGGAGCTGTTTCTCGCGGTGCAGAAGATCCTCGACGGCCGCAACCGCAAGGGTGATCGTGACCGGATTCACTTTCACTTCCTGCGCGGCCTGCTGTACTGCGCCGAATGCAAGTCGGAGGGGCGCACGAGTCGACTCGTCTACAGCCAGAACAAGGGGCACGGCGGTACCTACGAGTACTACGTTTGCACCGCGAAGCAGCGCGGTCACTGCTCGATGCCGTCAGCGCGACTCGACGAACTCGAAGACGAGGTGGCGCGACGGGTCGCGGCTGAACGCTTCGATGGTGAGGACATCGCGTCCGTACGCGAGGAGGTCCGACGCGCCCTGGTCGAGCTCCAAGCGGCGGACCAGGAAGAGAAGGACGCTCTCCGCAAGCAGCTCAAGAAGCTCGAAGGCCAGGAAGAGCGGCTCATCGAACTCGCCGCCGACGGAACGATCGCCGTCGAGAAACTGCGCCAACGCCTCGAGTACGTGACGCTCCAGAAGGGCGCCCTTACCGAGAAGCTCACGCGGACGGTCGAACGCATCCGACAGGGGGTCGACAAGGCCTTCGCGTTCGTCGACCTCCTCGAAGATCCCGCCGCGCTCTACAGGCGGCTGCCCGACAACGTCCGCCGCGAGCTGCTCACCGCGCTCTTCACGAGACTCGACGTCCAGGTCACCGACCGTGAGGTGAGCATCGGCGTCGAACGCACCGAACTCAACGCTGGCCTCCACGACTGGCGCGCCCAGCACCGCCTCAGCGCGAGCACGCACGCACCTACCAGGGAAAAGAGAGCCTCCCGCATTCCTGCGGAAGACTCTCTTTCGGACCTATACCCGCTTACTCAGTCCAAAGGTTTGAATAAGCCTGTATTGGTCGGGGTGAAAGGACTCGAACCTTCGACCTCACGGTCCCAAACCGCGCGCGCTACCAGCTGCGCCACACCCCGATAGTGTGACTTAGGTGATTATACACTTTTTACCTGTGATTGACTAGGGTTTTGATATTGCAGCCAGTAGGGCGGACAGAGTATGATAATGATAATCACTATGAAGACTTTATTTTCGACTGTTGGCACATTCTTTCAGAATCGACCGGCGTATGACTGGCTATTTTTTGGATTGGCGATTGCGCTGTATGTTGGCTTGTCGATTATCGATCTGACAAAAGGGTCGATTTGGTTTGACGAAGCCTTTAGCGCGTACTTGGTCCAATTCTCGTTTGCCGATATCGCACGCTACACAGGCACCGACGTCCATCCGCCGTTTTATTACTGGCTATTAAAGATTTGGACTGATATGTTCGGCACGACTGAAGCTGCCTTTCGATCGATGAGTATTCTATTTGGTGCGATTGCGGCGCTATTTGGGTATTTGTGGACCCGAAAAGCCTTTGGCCGGCGAGCGGCGTTCTTTGCGCTGGGTATTTTGGTTATGTCACCACTCTTTATTCGTTACAGCCAAGAAGCCCGTATGTACACCTTGGCGGCGGCGATTATTATGGCAGCAACCTACGTTATGACGCTGGCGCGCGAGACGAACAAACGCTGGCTATGGATCGTCTATGGCGTTTTGGTGTCGATGGGGATGTGGACGCATTACTTTACGGCGCTGGCTTGGATTGCTCATTTAGTCTGGCACCTTGTCGATGTCCGCCGAATGGGTAAAAAAGGTAAGGCGTTGTGGCGTGCATTTTTCGCAAAAGACTGGCTGTGGGCGTATGGCATTGCAGCCGTGTTGTATCTGCCGTGGTTACCTGCGATGGCCTATCAATTATTGGCGATTCAAACACAAGGCTTTTGGATTGGGCCAGTCGGTATCAACACAGTTGGTAATTACTTTGGCACGCTGGTGTACTTCCTGAAAGGCGAGCAGATTATCGGCTGGTTTGCGGCGATTCTGATTTTGCTCGGCATGCTGTTCTTTGTGTTACTACGGAGGACATATCGAAAAATGGGCAAACCGACGAAGACGATGTTTTGGCTCCTGTTCTGTCTGGCTGCGGTGCCGCCAATCCTCTTATTTGTCGCATCACTACCGCCACTGACACCATCGTTTGTCGAGCGCTATTTGCTACCAGCAGCGATTGCCAGCGCATTGTTGGCGGGTGTGGTCTTCTCGGTGTCACTTCGCGGACAAGCGTTTTGGCGCCAATTGCTCGTCATGTCAGCAGTTGCGTTTGTGTTGCTGATTGGTCTCGTTAATATGTACGACCTCAACAATTACAACAAGAGTTCTGGGGTTGATATTCAAACTCGCGAACTGGTCCAAACGGCTATGGCGAAGTCAGAGCCAGGCGTGCCAATCATCGCCTCGAGTCCGTGGACGTTCTATGAGGCGATTTTTTACGAAACGCCGGAACATCAAATTTATTTCATTGATGAGACGACTGAATATATTTACGGATCGCTCGACATGTTGAAAGAAAACGATATGCATAAAATCAAAGACCTTGATGCCTTTACCGAACAGAATAGTACCTTTTGGTTCGTCGGCTACGCTGATGGTGAACTCGAGCCACCTCGCGACGACTGGAAGGCTATCGACAGCTTCTTCTTGATTAGCGACATAGACGGCAAGACGGTCTACAAAGCGACAAAATATCAGGTTAACTAGCGCGGGACAACGCGGTTGATATGCGGGATCTTGAGCATTCCCCAGACCAGCAGAATCGAAGCTGCACCAAACAAGCTATTAATCAGCAAGTTATCGACAGTGACGAACACAGCGCTGATTGCCACTAATGCCAAGCCGTGCAAGATATAGGCAGTTAACGAATGCGTCCCGATTGGCTCTAGTAACCAGCCGAGGCTCTTTGAAATTGGTTTAAAGAACAGACCGAATAAGACGACCAACCCGCCAAACCAGATGAAAGCAACGCCCGCGCGCCACAAACTAATGGTGTCTTTTTCAAACAACGTGTTCAATGACGCTGACCAATCAGGTGCGAGGCTTGGGTAGAACGTCGCAATAACGGATGCAGTCATGGTCAGGGCGGTCATGCCTAAGATGATGCCAATGTAGATTCGTCGTTTCGGTTTTGCCATGTGCCGCCACCAGCTCATGACCGTTTCAAGGTGGTAGCCGAGGATCGCCGGCATAAAGAAGAGGAACTGCCACTGCATGGCCTCGTTCTGGAGTTTCCAACCAATGAGTAGAATCGCAAAGCTGATTAACGCTACTAACAGCGGACGATGAATCCGGAGTAACCATATAGCCAGAGGAGCTGCCGCCAAGAAGATGGCATACAGTGTCAGGAAGTGGACCCAGACTTGGGTGTATTGCATTGTCACTGATTGCCAAATCAGGCTGAACCAGTCGCCCGTAGCAATTGGTAAGCCAGGCGCGCCCCCACGAAGCGGTACATACCAAATAATGACGGTATAAACGATAGTTGCAATGATAGACCACAGATAGAGGAGCAGGGCACGGCGAATCAGTTTACCGCTGACGGTTTTTAGCGGCAGGTCACGGTTTTTATAACCACGAACGTAGCCAACAAGGAGACCTGAAATGGCAACAAAGCCTTCGGCGGCGGTGACCCATAACCAGGCCTTACCCGAAATCGCGCTAAAGATACTCGGCCAGCGTGACAGATGGTCAACAATGATCACGATAATAAAAAAGCCGCGCAGATAATCGAGGACTTTCAGGCGATTCTTTTGATTAAGCGGTTTTTGCATCATCCTTATTATACAGATTTTGCGGGGCGGGGCGGGGGACGTATACTAAATAATATGACGACTCCCTACCCTGCTCCCAATTTTTCATTGCCAGATACCGATGGTAAAGCCAAGACACTAGCTGATTATGCGGGTAAGTGGCTAGTGCTCTATTTTTATCCAAAAGACGATACGCCTGGCTGTACGGTTGAGGCATGTAGTTTGCGTGATGCGCGTGATGATATCGCAGCACTGGGTGCAGAAATCATTGGTATTAGTAAAGACGATGCCAGTAGCCACGAAAAGTTTAAGCAAAAGCATTCGTTGAACTTCACGTTATTGACTGATCATGATGGTAAGACAATTAACGACTACGGCGCGTGGGGCAAAAAGATGTTTGGCAAAGAAGGCATTTTACGAAAGACCTTTATTATTAATCCGGACGGACAGGTAGTCAAAGTATATGGCCGGGTGACACCCGTTGGACACGGTGAGCAAGTGGTCGAAGATGTAAAGGCGCTACAAAAGGCATAGGATGACGAAATACATTGTTGCAGTTAGTGGGGGGGTTGATTCGGTCGCGCTGCTGCATATGCTGCATAACTTGGGGCAACATGAATTAATTGTCGCGCACGTTGATCATGGGATTCGCCCTGATTCCGATAAAGATGCAGCCTTTGTTCAGCGTTTAGCGCAGCAGTATTCCCTGCCCTTTGAAACAATTCGCTATGAATTGGGTTCTGAAGCCAGCGAGGATAGAGCACGGCAGGCACGGTATCGATTTTTGCACGATATGGCGGCCAAGCACGAGGCGCGGTTAGTGACCGCACACCACGCCGACGATGTTTTGGAAACGATGGCGATTAACATTCACCGCGGCACGGGGTGGCGAGGACTGGCAACACATAGTGCCGATGTTGATCGTCCGCTGACTGGTTTTACAAAGACGCAACTAAAAAAATATGCCCTGCGTCATGGTTTACGGTGGCGTGAGGATAGCACGAACCAAGATAGCCAGTATTTGCGCAATCGAATTCGTGAACATGTTCAGCACTTGCCAACTGAACATAAACAAAAGCTCCTCGATTTACGCCATCAACAACTGGTGTATAAACAGGCAATTGAAAGCGAAGTCCAGGCGCTGATTGGTGACGGACCCGACTATAGTCGTTATTTCTTTACCCATATTACCAACGCTGCGGCTATTGAATGTTTACGCCATGTGACGAACGCTAAATTAACCAGGCCACAACTCGAGCGCGCTCTCTTGGCAATTAAGACGGCCCAGCCGGGTAAAACGTATGAAGCAGGGGCTGGTATTACCCTCGAGTTCACCTCTCGCAATTTTTCGGTTGCACTGATAAAATAAGAAGAAGATAGATATTATACTGCGAGATCCTGAAAGGAACATTTACACATGGCAAAAAGACCGCCGATGCCGCCAAAAAAGACAAATAATTTCTTGAGACTTTCATTATTCTGGGTCTTGTTGGTGTTAGGTGTGTTAGCAACCATTGCTATTTTAAGCCCACACGAAAACCTGACGACTGTCCCACTTTCGAGCGTGATCGAACGGGCGAACAATGGTGAAATTGCCAAGATTGAAGTCCAAGGCAACGAATTAAAAGTCACCCCTGAAGGCAGCGAAGAGGCGACTGAAAAGTCGACCAAAGATGCATCAAGTAGCTTGCAAGAGCAGGGATTGAATCCAGATGCAGATGTTGAATTAACTATCAGTGAACCATCGGCGACGGGTGACGTGTTATGGAATTTGGCTATCATCATTATCCCTGTCGTCTTGATTGCCGCCTTCTTCTTGTTCATGATGCGTCAAGCTCAAGGTCAGAATAACCAAGCACTTGGTTTCGGTAAGTCAAAAGCGAAACTTTACGGCGAGGACAAAACGAAAGTCTTGTTCGAAGACATCGCCGGTAACGAAGCGGCCAAGCAAGACCTCGAAGAAGTTGTTGATTTCTTGAAACACCCGAAGAAGTACGAGAACCTTGGCGCAAAGATTCCAAAGGGCGTCCTGTTAGTCGGTAACCCAGGTACGGGTAAGACTATGCTTGCTCGCGCAGTTGCGGGTGAGGCAAACGTACCATTCTTTAGTATTAGTGGTTCTGAATTCGTTGAAATGTTTGTGGGTGTCGGCGCATCACGTGTCCGTGACTTGTTCGCCAAAGCGAAAAAGAACTCTCCGGCGATTATCTTTATCGACGAAATTGACGCTGTTGGGCGTCGCCGCGGTAGTGGTATGGGTGGTGGACACGACGAACGTGAGCAAACCTTGAACCAGATTCTGGTTGAGATGGATGGTTTTGAAACGGGAACAACCGTGATTGTTTTGGCAGCAACTAACCGTGCTGACGTCCTCGACCCTGCCCTGCTCCGTCCCGGCCGTTTTGACCGACGAACGAACATTACGTTGCCAGAACGAAAAGACCGCGAAGCGATTTTGAAGGTCCACTTCAAGAAAAAACCAGTCGATGACACCGTGAATCTCGACAAGCTGGCCGCGAAGACTGCCGGTTCATCAGGTGCTGACCTCGCCAACATCGCAAACGAGGCAGCGATTGTGGCCGCCCGTCGTAACTCGAAAAAGATTAGCAACAAAGACTTGACCGAAGCCTTTGAAAAAGTTGCGATTGGTCCAGAACGCAAGAGCAAAGTCATGAACCAGAAAGACAAAGAACTGACCGCGTACCACGAAGCTGGTCACGCACTAGTGGGGCACGTCTTGCCTGACAGCGATCCAGTCCACAAGGTTACGATTATTCCTCGCGGCGGCACTGGCGGCGTCACCTGGTTCTTGCCACCAGAAGATACGATTTATACTAGCGTCTACGAATTCAAAGATATTCTGGCCCGAGCTCTTGGTGGCCGTATTGCTGAAAAGATTGTTAACGGTGAAGACGGCATTACGACTGGAGCTGGTTCGGACTTACGTAAAGCAACCGAAATCGCCCGTGATATGGTGATCGAGCAGGGAATGGGTGCTAAACTGCGTGACCAAGTCTTCCACGAAGACAATGGCGGCATGGTGTTTGACCGGATGACCCACGAACGGCCATACAGTGATGACACGGCGAAGGAAATTGATGCTGAAGTTGCAGCGCTTATCAAAGAAGCGGCTCGTCGCGCTGAAATCGTCCTCAAAGCAAACATGCCGAGTCTAAAGAAACTTGCCGACGCACTTCTCGAAGAAGAAACCATTGAAGAAGATGGTGTGGTTGAATTGTTGAAAGATGCAACCTTGCCGAAGGAGGCCAAGCTTTACTCGTAATGCATGGTAAGAACGCCCATGATCAAACAATTTCGCACGACGATTTCAAAGATGAACAAACGTTTGCCGCTGAAGCTAGCGGCAACGTTGCTTGCTGGTTCGTCGCTGCTCGCCAGCCTTCTCGGTCTATTTCGCGACCGTTTATTTAACAGTACCTACTATCTGACGTATCCGACTGGTGCCGACGCATACTGGGTGGCATTTACCATTCCAGACTTTATGTTTGTGATTTTGGTATCAGGAGCGCTGAGCGTTAGTTTTATTCCCGTTTTTAACCAACGACTGGCTGCGGGCAACAAGCGATCTGCGTGGGAGCTGTCGACTAGCATTATGAACCTGATGGCACTGGCAACATTCGTCGCCAGTATTTTGATTATCATCTTTGCCGAACCACTGGTGCACTACGTCGTTGGTCCAGGTTTGGATGAGTCGAGTCGCGCCTTGGCAGTCAGTATGATGCGTGTGCTGGCAGTCAGTCCATTCCTATTTGCGGTAGCAACGGTCGTGACCAGTATGCAACAAGCCGTCGGTCGGTTTGCTTTTTTTGCACTGGCTCCAGCTATTTATAACATCGGTATTATTATTGGATTAGTTTTCTTTACCAATGGCATCAACATTTTTGGATGGCAGGCATTCGAGGGCGGTATTATGGGTGTCGCGCTCGGTGTGGTCCTAGGAGCGGTGATGCAGTTGATTGTCAGTACCTTCGGTTTACTAGGCATGGGCTTTGACTACCGATTTAAGATTTATTGGAAAAATAAAGGCTTTCGTCAGGTACTGCGATTGTTGCCGCCACGCTCGCTTGACCAGGGAATTGACTACGTCAACAGCATCGTCGAGACTAACTTGGCGTCACGCATGATTGCGGGGAGCGTCGTGGCCTATAAACAGGTGACGACTTTGTCTTATGTCCCGATTAACTTGATCGGGGTGGCCATTAGTACAGCGGCTTTTCCGAAAATGACGGAGCGTATTGCGGAAGGACGGATGGATTTGTTCAAGAAGGAATTACTGTCAGTCATTCGAGTGATTATTTGGCTTGCCTTGCCGGTGACGGTCGTCGCGTTCTTCGCGCGTGGCTATATTATTAACTTTATCGTCAACGGTGGTGATCCGTATATGGCGAGCATTTTGGCCGTCTTGGCGCTGTCGATTCTATTTCGTTCGGTATACTTTATCGCGGCGCGGAGTTTTTATGCCCAGCAGGATACGAAGACACCGCTTTACATCTCGTTCTTTACGATTGGTCTGAATATTTTGCTGGCCGTTTGGTTTACTCTGGGACTGTCGATGGGGGTTCAAGGGTTGGCATGGGCGGCAGTGATTACGGCGGCAGTCGAGGTGACGACACTATTTGTCATTATGAATCACCGTATTCACGGGCTGTTTGACCGTCCATTTTGGGGTGCAATCAGTCGGATGGCGAGTGCCGCTGGCTTTATGGCCGTTATCACGTATGTCATGGTGTCGTTGTTCCCGTTGAATGCGGCCGACCAGAGCTTCTTTTCAACCTTTCCGAAGTTCGCTTTGATTGCGACGGTCAGTTTGTTATCCTATGTAGTGTTTAGCCATCTGTTTAGACTGACTGAATCGCGACCGATTATCGACCGAGCGCAGAAAATTTTATTTAACCGACCAACTATCAAAGATGACACCAAACCAGACGCACATTCGTAATTTTTGCATTATTGCACATATCGATCACGGCAAATCAACGCTGGCTGATCGAATGCTCGAGTTGACGAACACTGTTCAGCAACGAGAGATGAAGTCGCAGCTGCTGGACAGTATGGATTTGGAGCGTGAAAAGGGCATTACTATCAAGTTGGCGCCTGTCCGGATGCGCTATAAAGAGTATGAACTGAACTTGATTGACACACCAGGCCATGTCGACTTTAGTTATGAAGTCTCACGAAGCTTGCAAGCCTGTGAAGGCGCAATCTTGGTCGTCGACGCTAGTCAGGGTATCCAAGCTCAGACTCTAGCGAATGTATATTTGGCGATGGCGGCTGACCTGACGATTATTCCGGTGCTGAACAAAATTGACTTGCCGGCGGCGGATGTGCCGAAGGTCAGTGCGGAAATTATTAATCTCCTTGGCTGCGACGAGAGTGATATTTTAAAGATTAGCGCCAAGACCGGTGAAGGCGTCGATGCGGTACTCGACGCGGTGGTTGATCGTATTGCCGCACCACAGGGCGTCGCGACCGAACCGACTCGTTCGTTGATCTTCGATAGTTATTTTGATGACTACCGCGGCGTTGTTCTATATGTTCGGAGTATTGACGGTGAGATTAAAAAGGGCGACACGATTGAAATGTTGGCGACCGGCGCTTCAGGCCTCGCCCTAGAAGTGGGTGCTTTGAGTCCAACAATGAAACCCGCCGATTCGTTAAAAACTGGTGAAATTGGCTATATCGTGACGAACTTGCGGACGACTCGTGAAGCGCGCGTGGGAGACACGATCACCGTCAAACGCAGCCGGGCCAGTAATCCACTGCCAGGGTATAAATTAGTCAAACCGTTTGTCTACGCGGGCTTCTTCCCTGTTAGCAACGATGACTATCAACCACTCAAAGACGCCATCGAAAAACTTAGCCTCAGTGACTCTGCCTTGCAATTTGAACCAGAAAATTCGCCAGTTCTCGGGTTTGGTGTTCGCATTGGATTCTTGGGTCTCCTGCACCTTGATATTATTCGTGAACGACTCGAACGTGAGTACGACCTAGACTTGGTGATTACGAATCCTTCGACCGATTATCACGTGGTGATGAATTCGGGCGAAGAGCTCGATATCAAGAGTGCTAGTAATTTACCCGATCCATCAAAAATTGCTGAAATTCGTGAACCGTGGATCAAAGGTGAAATTGTGGTGCCGTCTGATTACATTGGCGCGGTGATTCAATTAATCGTCAGTAAACGGGGGCTACAAAATAACATTAGTTATATCGATGAACGCGCGTTGATTAGCTTTGAAGCGCCGCTGGCAAATCTATTAACTGACTTTTACGATCAACTTAAATCTGGGACGAGCGGATACGGCTCGTTTAATTATGAGCTGGATGATTATCGTACAGAAGATTTAGTACGCGTCGATTTTTATGTGGCCGGTGAGATGATTGACGCCTTGAGTGTTATGGCGCACCGGTCCGAAGCGCAGTCGCTGGGTCGTGAAACCGTCAAAAAACTCAAAGACGTCATTCCGCGGCAAAACTTCCAGGTGGCCTTACAAGCGGCGATTGGCGGCCGTTTCATTGCTCGTGAAGATCTGAGTGCCTATCGAAAAGACGTGACGACCGGACTGTATGGGGGCGACGTCTCGCGAAAAAAGAAGGTGCTGGCAAAACAAGCTAAAGGAAAGAAACGGATGAAACGCTTCGGGAAAGTCGATATTCCTTCCGAGGCCTTTATGGTGATGCTCAAGCGCGACTAATCATTGTATTTTTATAAAGAGCTTATGCTATACTTGGCTTAACTATGAAAATTACAACACACAACCCATTCAAACAAGGCCTTACCATCGTCGAACTGGCGGTGGCTACTACTGTTTGACCGCAACCTCTCAAGCTAACAACGAAGTGATCTATTCGACAAATCAAACCGGTGCCGTTAAAGATGGTGGTTGTCAGATTCCTGCGATTGCCTATGGACCTGAAAGCGGAGGCAGTGAAGGTGAAGGCGGCGGAGGCGGCCCAAGCGTGACACCAGAATCGTGTTTCGATTTCTGGGCACCACTGAATGTCATTGAAGGCTATCATCTTGGTGATCCAGGCTGTACCGTTGATGTGATTATTCCTGCGACTATTGGCGGAACACCAGTCTATCGCATTGGCGATGGTTCGTTTGGCTACCTAGGTTTGAACTCTGTTGTAATGCTCGAAGGTATTCAAGTTGTTGGCTATTCGGCCTTCCAAGGAGCGATTATCGATGGCGGTGAAGTGACCTTCCCATCAACGATAACAATTGTTGAGGACCTCGCTTTTGAAGGTATGGTGCTTGCACCAGTCTATCTGCCAATTGGCACTGAAACGAGCTGGATGTCTTTCGATCCTGCGACCGAAGTTAACTACATTTAGTCAGCGAGCTTGACGAGTGCAGCGATAATTGCTGCACCGACAGCTTCTGATGATTGGTGGCCGTCAATCTCAATCAGTAAGCCTTTTTGACGGTAGAAATCAATGACGGGTAATGTTTTCTCGCGATATTCACGCAGGCGTACGTCAAGAATTTCAATAGTGTCATCATGACGATCACCGCGTTGGTGGTCGTGTTCCAAGGTGTGCCAGCGTTGTTTGACTGTTTCTTCGTCGATGGAAATGTAGATAACCGCTTTTATCGGGTGACCAGAAGCTTGAGTTGCCTTGATAACACCGTCTTCCTCGCCGTGCCAGCGCCCGAGAGAGCTAAACATTAACGGTTTATCAGCAAGTTCCGATGCTGATAGAGCGGGTAAGACAATCGCGATGTAGTCTTCAATAGGAACGAGCTCACCGGCGTGCATAATTTCACGAACGCGGTCGGGGATAACACTGTTACGCAATATGTCTCCTCCGCCCAAGAGCTCGGCGTTGAACAAATCGGCCAACATTCGTCCCTGGGTATCTTTTCCGGCGAATGGTCGGCCGAAGATATTAATCGATCCAGTACCAAGCCACTCTTTGAGGTGTGTCAGTTCGTCGTTGTTCATAGAGGTAGTATACAGGAGCGGGCGTGCGCTGACTACGGCGTGATGTTTTGGCACTCATTGACAGCGAGTGCTAATTTTGCGTAAAATAAAGGTATGACAGAGCGCCAACGACAGATACTTGCCGCCATCATCGAACAACATGCGGAAATCGCCGCGCCCGTGGGAAGTGTGATGCTTGCCAAATTGTTTGGTGTGTCCAGTGCGACGATTCGGAGTGAAATGGCGCGGCTCGAAGAAATGGGCTTTATCGAACAACCGCACACCAGTGCTGGGCGTATCCCAACTGATGCTGGCTATCGCTACTACGTCAATTCGTTGAACGAAACGCAGCCGATGCAGCCACTAATGCTAGAGGATCGCAGTGCGAGAGCGATTCAGGCGCGAGTACAGAACTATTCCGATCGAGCTGACCGCGCGATTCGAAGTGCCGTCGATAGTCTGGTTGAATTAACCCAGAATCTGGGCATTGCCACGATTGGCGACGAATTATATATGAGTGGCATTGGAAACCTCTTTTCCCAACCGGAATTTGCCCAAGGCAACCACGTGCAATCGGTAGCTCGGCTTCTCGACGAGCTCGAGCCATGGTTGCGTGAGGCGAAGCCGAATGAGCCACTGAACGTCTATATTGGTTCAGAGAACCCGATTGGTAAAGCCAGCGGTGCAACCCTGATTATTAGCCGGTTCCGTTCGCCATATAGCGACAATAGCTATATTGGGGTGCTGGGTCCAACTCGGCAGAGTTATGCCAAAGTAATGCGCTTAGTCCGTCACGCAGGCGCCATGCTGGAAGAAATGTTATAAGGAGAAGCCAGAGTGCCAAAGAATACGCAAAAAACTGATGATACAACCGAATTCGAGCAACAACTCGGGGAATTAACCGCCGACTTACAACGAACGCGCGCTGATTTCGAAAACTACCGCAAACGTGCTGAAGCTGAAAAAGTCGCCGCCCGAACGAATGGGCAGGCGAGTGCCGTTTTAAAGCTGTTGCCTGTCATTGACAACATCGAGCGGGCGATTGTCTATGCACCCGAAGATTTACAGGATAATGAATGGGTCAAGGGAGTCACAGGACTGGTTAAACATCTTGAGAAATCGCTCGAAAGCTTGAATGTCCAGCGCATTGTCGCAAAACCAGGAACTGAGTTTAATCCAGAGTTACACGAAGCAATTCAGTACGAAGAAGATGGTACGGGTGATAAAGAAGTCATTGCCGAGGAACTCCAAGCCGGCTATACCTTGAACGGTCAAGTGATTCGCCACGCGATGGTGAAAGTCACTCGACAATAGCTGAACGAAAACACCCTGAATCGAATCAGGGTGTTTTTGATTGTGCGAAAGAACCAGAGAGAAAGCCCCTGACCCTTTCGTCACCTAGTGGTGAGAGTGCTGGGGGTAGGGATGGGCGATGTCGAATTCGCTGACGATGACCTCGTAGATCAAGATGTCAGACAGGCCGTACTCGCCGTTGAACGGGTCGCCAACAGTGTACTTGTTGTGTTCCTGTTGGGCGGCGATCAATGCATCCTTGGCAGGACCGAAGTACTTGGTCGTCATAGCGGACAGCTCGAGGTGAGACTTCAGGACGATAACATCGTCTGGCTCGTACCCCAACGAGACCATTCGCTCGATGTGCTGAACCTGCTCGACAATCGACTCGTGTGTCGTGCCATGCTTTGCCTGTTCAGTATTCATGCTCTTGAGGGGCATGATAACCAGTAGGTACTTGCGATTCGGACGCGGTCCGAACAAGCGAACCTGCCAATGCTTACCGCGGCCATGCTTCCGGAAGACCATGTCCAAATCACGGAACATGGCTCGACAGATTTCTTTGGCGGGATCAGGAAGGGCTTCGAAGGCGGTTTTGCCTTCGGGTCTTTCGAGTTTGTAGTCCATCGGACTTCCTCTCTGGATAGGGTGCCATTGCTGACACGATGCAATTTACACTGTTACCAGCTAAATCTGAACAGTATTATACATAAAAAGCTGGAAAAAGCAATACCCTCACAGGGGTGAAGAAAGTACATTAGCACTCTTGACATGAGAGTGCTAATTTTTATACAATAAGGGTAGCTAGCAGTCGCATAGCTCGATTGCTAAGTATTACAATAATGAACAACTTATCTCAACTAATAACAAAGGAGTAGAGAGAATATGGGTAAAATCATCGGAATCGACCTCGGGACAACCAACAGCGCTGTTGCGTACATGGTAGCGGGCAAACCAGAGGTTATTGCCAATGCCGAAGGAAATCGCACCACGCCGAGTGTCGTCGCGATTAACAAATCCGGCGAACGTTTGGTTGGCCAGGTCGCCCAGCGTCAACGGGTCACGAACGCGAAAAACACTATCTATGGTGTCAAACGACTGATTGGTCGTAAGTTTACTGACAAGGAAGTCCAAAAAGACCTCGACATTATGCCATACGAAATCGTCAAAAAGGGCGCTGGTGTTGCGGTAAAGATGGGCGACAAGGATTACTCACCGGAAGAAGTTTCGGCCATGATCTTGTCAAAAATTAAATCTGACGCAGAAGCTTTCTTGGGCGAAAAAGTCACCGAAGCCGTTATTACGGTTCCTGCGTACTTCGATGACTCGCAGCGACAAGCAACCAAAGATGCCGGTAAAATCGCTGGTCTCGAAGTCAAACGTATTATTAACGAGCCAACCGCGGCAGCACTCGCCTACGGTCTTGATAAAAAGGCTGAAGAAAAAATTGCTGTCTTCGACCTTGGTGGTGGTACCTTCGACGTCTCGGTTCTTGAGCTTGGTGATGGTGTCTTTGAAGTAAAAAGTACCAATGGTGACACTCACCTTGGTGGTGAAGACTTTGACAACCGCATCGTTAACCTTTTCCTTGAAGAATTTAAGAAAGAATCAGGCATTGATCTAAAGGGTGACAACGCCGCGATGCAACGTCTGAAAGACGAGGCAGAAAAAGCGAAGAAAGAGCTCTCGACCACGACTGAAGTTGAAATTAATCTGCCATTCTTGACTGCTTATGCTGATGGTCCAAAACACTTTGAATACAAGCTGACCCGCGCCAAATTGGAAGAGACGGTGAAAGACTTGATCGATCGATTGGCTGACCCAGTGGAAAAGGCGTTGAAGGACGCAAGCCTGAAGGCCAGCGAAATCAACGAGATTGTGTTGGTTGGTGGTATGACTCGTATGCCAGCCGTCGTTGAAAAGGTCAAGAAAATCTTTGGTAAAGATCCAATGCAGGGCGTGAACCCAGACGAAGTTGTTGCTATCGGTGCAGCGATTCAGGGTGGTGTTCTGCAGGGTGATGTCAAGGACGTACTGCTCCTTGACGTAACGCCACTGAGCCTTGGTATTGAAACCATGGGTGGCGTGACAACCAAGTTGATCGAGCGCAACACAACCGTGCCAACCAGCAAGAGCGAAGTTTTCTCAACCGCCGCTGATAACCAGCCACAAGTGGAAATCCACGTCCTGCAAGGTGAACGCGAGATGGCTCCTGATAACAAATCGCTTGGTCGCTTTATCCTTGATGGTATCGCACCTGCGCCACGTGGTATGCCACAGATCGAAGTCACTTTTAACATCGACGCAAACGGTATTTTGAACGTGACCGCTAAAGACAAGGGAACGGGCAAAGAGCAGTCGATTACCATTCAAAACAGTGGTAACTTGTCAAAAGATGACATCGAAAAAGCTGCCAAAGAAGCCGAAGAGCACGCAGACGAAGACAAGAAAAAGCGTGAATCAGTTGAAGCTCGCAACACTCTTGAAAACGCCATTTACCAAGCCGAAAAAATGCCTGACGAATTCAAAGACAAGATCTCTGATGACGATAAAAAGGTGATTGCCGACGCGGTTGAAGAAGCCAAAAAGCACAAAGATGCCGCTGATAAGGAAGAGCTGGAAGCAGCCGTTAAGGCCCTGAATGATGCAATCATGCCAATCGGTGCCAAGATGTACGAAGCTGCGGCCAAGGAAGACGCGCCAGCAGAAGACGGCGAAGCGAAAGCTGACGAACCAGTCGAAGGCGAAGTTGTCGACGAAAAAGAGAAAAAGTAGTCGACACTCTGCGATCAGAACAGCCCCAGTTTCGGGGCTGTTTTTTATGCTTTTGGTTTCGGTAACGCCAAAAACAACCCCACCCACACCATGCCTGGGTCAGATCGGTAAAAAGGCGCTGTGTACCAAGTGCCGTCGTGGTTGATTAGTTCCGGGTACGTCCCGTATTTCTCAATCAACTCTGCCAACCGGTTGTACTGCTTGGCGTATTCCGGTGCTTTATACTTCTTTAACAGTTGTAGGTAAAATGTGCCCATCCAGGTCCAGACGGTCGAGCCAGTGTAATTCGGCATGATCTTCGGCCCCATACCCAGGCGGTGGTGAAATAATTCGTCGTGCTCGCCGTGCTGCATTGGATACGGGCGATTGAGCTTCTTTTTCTCGATATAATCAAAAGTCGCACGGGCCATATCGGCATCGTCAATCAACCCGACGAAGAACGGCATCAAGGCGCATTCCGAACTAAAGGTATTGTTCTCGCTGTCAGCTCGGAAAAACGTGCCGTTCCAGTAGTAATCCAAGAGCACGCGGCGGTAGGTCTCGGCCGGGAATAAAAAGGCGTTAAGGCCCAGAATCTGAGCACACTCTGACATGCGGCCAATCATCGCCAGACTATAGGCACTCTTGTTGTAATTGACGGCGTCACGCAGCTCGGCGTAGCGGACTGGTTTGATCATACCGTTTTGGCGGTCAATAAATTTTTTGCTGTAGTGGCGCAGGCGTGTCTGCAAAAACTCGTGCTCGGATTTGTTCAGTTCGTAGCCGCTGACCACTAATGAATGGAGCAGCCACGGCAAGGCATCGATACTTTTCTTGGCTGGTGCATTAAAGGTGTTGCCGGCTCGGTCAATACACAGCGTGACGGTTCCGGCGCGGCGGTAATTGTGCATTGCCCATTTTAGCGTTTGTAAGACGCGGTCACGGTGACCGATTTTGACGTAGGCAG
>JAUIDL010000067.1 GCA_030428585.1 bacterium
ATCAAGACGGGCTTGGTTTGGATTTTGTGTAATTCCTAGCGCGTCACGGACGACGTGGGGAAAGCCAATCTCCCACTGGGCATCGAAGCCGGCCCCTTCGTTTTTGACCAGGCCTGCATTTGAAGAATTATCCTCGGCAATCATAATCGCGTTTTTATTAATTTTATGAGCCAGAGATGACATTTCCGAAAGTAGTGACCACGCGTCGGCAATTTCCGTTTCGTGATTGTCGTTGTTGCCCTCGGTGTTGCGCATGTAGATAGTCGAGTCAACACGCAGTCCATCAATTTTAAATTCGGTCAGCCACATCGTCACGTTATCAAGGATGAATTGTCGGACTTCTGGCCGTCCATAATCGGGCCGCCCACCCCACGGCGTCATGCCACGCTGGGTATCGTTATAAAAGTAAATACCGCCCATATCATTTTCTTGCCAGCCATCGTACTGCCATAAATCAGTTTCATTAAAGAAGTGATTGTAGACAACGTCCAAGATGACACCAATGCCTTTTTCGTGACAGGCTTTGACAAATTCCAGCAAGCCTCGGCGGCCACCATAGGCATTCTCGACAGAGAAAATATAATTTGGTGCATACCCCCAGCCGTGACTCATCGCCATGCTGGTGACCGGCATCAGTTCGATATATGTGACGCCGAGACTACTCAGATAATCGAGTTTTTCGATTGCCGAGGCGAAGGTACCGGTAGTCGAGGCATCGGGTCGGTGGAACGTGCCGATATGGAGCTCATAAATAATTGCTTGGTCGTGAGGGACGCCGATGAATTCATTGGTTGATCCCCAATCAAATTCGTGATCGATAATGACAGACGAGCCAGTATCCGAGTCGGTTAATTGTTTTGCGTACGGGTCATTTTTTTGCAGTTCCCGGTCGTCTTGGGTGATGATTTTGTATTTGTAAGACTGTCCGGGTTTAGCATCGACATTACTGACTGACCAATAGCCTTCATCGTCGTTTTTCATCGGGATATCTTTGGAATCGAATTCGATTGCAAGCAGTAGCGAAACACTTTTTGCAAACGGTGCCCAGACGGTGAAATCAACGCCGCCGTCGTGAGCGACCGCACCTAATTGCCTGTTTGTGTGATGCCCCATAGTGCCCTTAGTATGACCCGAGAGCAGGGAATTTTCAAGTAATGCTAACGCTTCTTACCGAAGACCGAGCGGAGTTCGCGTTTCGTACCTTCCCACATCGCAACGCGGGTTTTCTTATCTTTCAAGATATGGATTGCTGGAGGTAGCACTGATAGTAGAATAATCACGGCGACAATTGGCAGGATGACTTGGTCGACATCGATGCCGGCAGCTTGGAATGCCTCGCCGACAAAGAACCCGAGATAGGTGACCCCGAATGTCCATAAGAATGCCCCGATAACGTTAAAGGCGATAAAGCGTCGATACGGCATTTTGCCGACTCCAGCGACGATAGGCGCGAACGTGCGGATAATAGGAATAAAGCGGGCGATGATAATCGTTTTGCCACCGTGCTTTTCGTAAAAGGATTGGGCGCGCTGAATATGACTTTGTTTGAAAATACGAGCATCGGGTTTCTTGAAGATATGATGCCCAGTCCGTCGACCAAAAGTATAGCCAACGCTATCCCCAAGCACGGCCGCGATGAACAAGAGCAAGACGAAAAGGTGAATACTAATCGGTACGTTGCCTGGCAGGACGCCAATGCTGTAGAGCGCTCCAGCGGTAAATAATAAACTATCGCCCGGTAGAAAGAAGCCGATTAACAGTCCTGATTCAGCAAAAATAACAAAAATGACCGCAAAAACACCGAGACCAATAATAATATCGACAAGATCAAAGCCAGGTAGGGCGCCAAATTGTAAGAGCATTTGTTGAAACATTAACAGTTTTTATTATACGGTTTTACGACATCCGCGCCAAGCACTACAGGACTTTCTCAGCTAACCAGTGTATAATCATGAGCACAATACTATTTCCGTAAAGGTATCCAACCAAAAGGAGGAGAGAGATGGGAGATAAAATTAACTTAAACTTGTCCCCGCGTGAGTTGCATGGCAAGAAAGCTAAGAAATTACGTCAGGATGGTCACGTGCCTTCAATTGTGTATGGCCCAGGGATTGACCCAATCAGTACCCAAGCACCCTACAACGATGTTGAACGTGTTTGGCGACACGCTGGTAAACACACGCCAGTTCACCTGACGATCGATGGCAAAAAGAAGATCGCTATGATTAAAGATGTCGACGTCGAGCCAACCAAGTCACGTATTCGTCACGTCTCATTCCACGCCGTCAAAGCAACCGATCCTGTGAACGCTGAAGTGCCAATTCACTTGACCGGCGAAGGTGAGAGTGAAGCGGAGCGTGCTGGACTGGTTGTCCTGCAAGCAATCGAGAAGGTTGAAGTTCGGGCACTGCCGATGGACTTGCCAGAAGCCCTAGAAGTCTCAATTCTCGAGCTGAAAGAAGCTGGTGACCGCGTTACCTTGGGTGACATTTCGTTACCAAAAGGTGTCGAATTGGTTGAGCACAAAACCGGCCACGCCGAAGAAGACGAGGAAGAAGAACGTTCGATCACCGACCTGACAATCGCAACCGTCTACGAGCCATCAGCGCTCCAAGCTGCCAACGAAGCGGCAGGTGGTGACGCCGAAGACGAATCAGAAGTTGAAAGCGAGAACGGTGAAGACACCGACCAAGACTCACAGGAAGAGGAAACTCGTCCAGGTGGTAAAGGCCAGGACGAACCAAAGCAGTCAAACGTTGACGCGAATAAATAGTCCTTTCAATCAGGATACCCCACTGACATCGGTGGGGTATTTTTTATTCCTCGATAAAGCCGCCGGATTGATGGTTCCACAATTTGGCGTAAATGCCGTTCTGTTCAAGCAGTGATTGGTGGTTGCCATCTTCGACGAGCTTACCGTCTTTGAGGACAATGATTCGGTCGAGCTGGGCAATGGTTGAGAGCCGGTGAGCAATGACAATACTGGTTCGTCCTTCCATCAAACTTTTTAAGGATGCTTGGATCAGTTTTTCGCTTTCACTATCTAGAGCAGAGGTTGCTTCGTCAAGAATCAACAACGGAGCTTCTTTGAGAATCGCACGAGCAATGGCGATGCGTTGGCGTTGTCCACCAGACAGTTTAATGCCGCGCTCACCAACCAGTGTATCGAGACCGTGCGGTAGTTGTTGGATGAACTCTAGTGCGTTGGCTTTCTTGGCAGCGTCGACGATTTCGTCATCAGTCGCGTCGAGTTTGCCGTAAGAAATGTTTTCGCGCAAGCTACGGTGGAAGAGTAGCGGTTCTTGGGGGACATACGAAATATGTTCGCGCAGGCTCTTTTGTGTCAAATCACGGATGTCGTGCCCGCCAATAGTAATCGAACCATCGGTCACATCAGCAAAACGGAGCAACAGGTGAGTCACGGTTGTTTTCCCGGCACCGGAATGACCAACCAGACCCACTTTCTGACCA
>JAUIDL010000068.1 GCA_030428585.1 bacterium
ATGATTTGCGGCAATTCATCCAGTGAGGTGATGCGGAGGAACTGGCCAAACTTGGTAATGCGCGGGTCTTTGGCGACTTTGCGGTGCTCGGTATATTCTTTGGCCAGATCGTCCCGGCCCATGTCTTTGAAGATTGCGATGGCGTCTTGCCCGCTGTACTTTTGTTTCATCGAGCGGAATTTGTAGACGTTGAATTCTTTACCGAACCGACCAACCCGTCGACTGACGAAGAAGGCCGGGCCAGGATTGAGGACTTTTTGTAACAACCAGAAGAACAACAGGATTGCCAACCAGAACGGCGCGGTGATGATAACAAAGAAGAAGTCGAGGATGCGTTTGAAGATGGCTCCCCAGCCGACCAGCGGTGTTTGGTAGACGGTGATCATCGGGTAGCCGAGGAAGACGTCGACGGTGTTCTTGCCAGAATAAAATTCGGCTTCGGCAGGAATAAAACTATAGTCGATGTGATGGTTTTGAGCTTTATTCAGGATTAGTTGGTTGCGCTCGGCGTCTTCGAACAAGTCGGTTTGGATGATAGCAGAGATGCGCTGGGTTTCGATGTGCTTCAAGGCGTCTTCGACGCGGGAGTAATGGTGGGCGGCGAAACGATCGGGTAAAATCTTTTTCGGTCCGGCAATCGCCACGATTTCGTACCCACTCTTGGCGGTGTTAGCCAGGCTGCGGGCGATGTCACTGGTCACACCAGACGAGCCAATCAACAGAACGCGCTTGGTCCCGCGACCATAGCGGAACATCAGCGTGCGAATCAGACGCATAATCTCTCGTTCCAGGACGATTAATATGAATGAGGCGAGAAGGGCGTAGAGCGCTACCAACCGTGCCGGGAAGATATCTTTGTCGGTGACGTACTCCCAGCCGATGACAAACAAAATACCGATAAAGACGCCGATAGCGATTTTCGACCATTCAATCAAACGGCGGTTATACGTACTAGGGTTATACAAGCCAATCAGCGCAAAAATCAGAATCCAGAACGGGACAATTAACAGGAACGAGAACAGGTAGTCGAAGGCGTAAATATTCTGCAGCAGTGGCCGGGGGTCGTATTGGACACGGGCAACGTAGGCAAGCACAAAAGCGCTAATCAGCACCAGGGTGTCAATAAGCATCAGGATGAAGCTATAGAATTTGCTGTTACGACGGGGCATGTGTTGGTTATTATAGCATTTTTGCGCTCTGTTTTACGGTACACTAGAGGAAGATGAAGAAACATTCAACGGGCCTGACATTAGGAGTAATCGACAAACTCTTCCTTGGATTGCTGTTGGTGATTATTGGGGGAGTCGTCTTGCATGCACCACTGACGATTTGGCTAGGGACGCTGATGCCAGAGATCTCCCTTGAATTAAAAGCCTGGAAAGAGCTGCTACTGATACCGACGGCTTTGTTCGCACTGGTGATTATCGCCCAGCGGAAGGCCTGGAAACTGTTTCAATCACCACTGGTTGTTATCGCATTGTTGTATTCGTTACTACATTTAGCGTTGGTGCCGTTGTTTGATACCAATATGACCGCCAAGATTGCCGGATTACTGATTGATCTGCGCTATATTGTCATGTTTGTCCTGATGGTCTTGGCGATTCAGTTGTACCCACAGCTCCGACGGCCGATGTTATGGACGGTGGGTTTTGGCGGAGTGATTGTCGGGCTCTTTGCCTTGCTACAGGTGTTCGTGTTGCCACGTGACGTTTTGGTCCCGCTGGGCTACAACGAATCGACGATTCAGCCGTACCTGACAGTTGATGAGAACCCCGATTATGTACGAATTAACAGTACGCTGCGCGGACCAAACCCGTTAGGGGCGTATGCCGTCATCCTACTGTCGTTAGTGGCGTCGTACTGGTTAGTGATCAAGCGAAAGCCGCGTCGGCTATTGGTGGCCGGAACCTTGATTGTCACGGTTGGTCTGAGTGTGGCGTTATGGGCGAGCTACTCGCGCAGCGCCCTGTTGGCGGGCGTCTTGGCATTGGGATTGGTGGTGTTATTCGCGGTTGGTCGACAAATTCCGCGCTGGCTGTGGCTATCAGGCGGGATTTTTGCGCTGGTCCTAGCTGGGACATTATTTGCGGCTCGCGATACCTCGTTTGTCTCGAACGTGATTCTACATGAAAACGCTACAACAGGCGGATCGATTAGCTCGAACGAGGGCCATGTCGAGTCATTGGCTGATGGCTTTGAACGATTGCTGCGCCAGCCACTAGGAGCAGGGATTGGCAGCACTGGTTCAGCCTCGCTCTACACAGATGATACGGTGATTATCGAAAATCAATATTTGTTTGTGGCGCATGAAACAGGCTGGCTTGGCCTTACCCTGTTCCTGATACTGTTTGTCGGTATATTGAAAGCGGCGTGGCGGTCACGCAAAGATTGGCTGGCGCTCGGGGTGTTCGCGAGTGGTATTGGCCTGGCGGTGATAGGTTTGCTGCTGCCGGTCTGGGTAGACGACACGGTCTCATTAATATGGTGGGCGCTAGCTGGTATGATAGTAGGAGAATACTATGGCAGAACGATCAACCAAAAAGCAAAAAGAACTGCTTGATTTCGTCGATGAATTTATCGCGCAGCACGGCTATGGCCCGAGCTACCGTGAAATTATGAAGGCGATGGACTATAAGTCAGTTTCGACCGTGGCAATTCATATTGACGGCTTGATTGCTAAAGGCTACTTACGAAAACGTGACAACTCTGCTCGGTCGCTCGAGGTGGTATCAGCGAATTTTCGGCCTGATGCCAAGATTGCGACAACCGGATCGGCCAAAGAGAAATGGTTGGTCGACGCCATTAACGACCGGTTTACCGAATATGAATCAAAAAAGAGCCAGCAACTGCTGGATGAGCTGTATGTCTTGATTGGTGCGTTGAAGATCCTCGGACTCGACGAAGCCCATGAAGCGGCCAAGTCTCGCCTCTTTAAAACCCAGAAATAACCCTTTTTCCGCTAATGCTATAATAGCAATATTATGCTCCGTGGTCTGTTCATTCAATCACCAGATCAGCTTCCTCGTCGTTGGCGCCTAAACGGTATTTTATTGGTGGTAGTGTGTTTGGCGTTTACCGCCCTAATGTGGTGGTTACTGACAGCGACGAACGCTGAACTAGCGCAGGAGCGGCTGCGGGCTCAGACGGACAAGACGGTCAACGTGCTCGAGAATAACATCGAGACGTACGCTGACGTCCTTTACTCGACGCGGGCCTTATTCTTTGTCGATCCGTCGATCAGCCGAGATGAATGGGACGTATATACCAAAACGCAAAATACCATCGAACGGTATTCGGGCATTCAAAACGTGACGTATATTCAACGAGCGCCAGCCAGCCAGCTAGGGGCGATAGAAAACGAACTGAACGATAATCGTCGCAAAGGCGAGCCAGAAGTCGTTATTCGTGACCGGACACCAACACTAGCGGTCGTGACCTATGTTACGAACCCCGACA
>JAUIDL010000069.1 GCA_030428585.1 bacterium
TGTCGCGATATCGTCACGAAGAGGTTGATGCCGTCTGGAGTATCGTTTCGCTCGCTATTAACGAAATCAAACGTTATACAGATACAGACGAAGCCGCTGAGGCGTACCTACGTACATTTGTCGGTCACCTCGCAAGAAACCAGTACCAACGACTCAGTTGGAAGCAAAAAGCCAACGAACCCGAGGAAGATACAAAACTTCGACCAACGATTATCTCCTTGATGCTTTATGCCCGTGATAACGACGCCGTCGCAAAAGCTCAAGAACTCTTCGCGCGTCATGAGGTCGAAGATCTCGACCCTAATCTCCGCGTTGCAATCATGGCAAGCATCGTCCGAGAGTCGACTGACACCGTTGTTTTCGACCAGTTACTCGAACACCACAACAAGACGCACTCCAGCGAGCTCCAAGAAGATATCGTTGCCGGTCTGACCACCACGCAACAACCAGCATTAATTGATCGCCTCCTTTCCTTGATTACCGATCCGAGCATCGTACGCCCCCAAGACGCAGTCCGATGGATCATCTGGTTGATGAATAACCGCTACGCCCGCACCAAAACCTGGCAGTGGTTCCGCGATAATTGGCAATGGGTAGAAAAAACATTCTCTGGCGACAAAAGCTACGACGCGTACCCTCGCTATATTGCCAGTATCCTCCGTACACAAACCGAACTCGATGAATACGAAGCGTTCTTTACGCCACTAAAAACACATGCGGCGCTGAAAAGAAATATCGAAATTGGGCTGACCGAGTTAGCTCACCGCGTCAGGTTGATTGACCAAGAGCAATTAGCCGTCCGCCAGGCTGTCGCTGATATTGTCAAAACGCTCTAATTTTGGCGTTTGACCAGTTGTCATTGCTAGATATAACTCAACTGGCCGATTCTCACAGCCAGACCGTTGGGTGTATTGCTGAATCGTTCGTTTCAGGACTCGCCGTTTCTGTGCGTGTATCGCATCCGCTCCACTACCGTGAGTATGCGTTGACCGATGCTTCACTTCGATCACCCAAAGTGTGCCGTCTTTTTCACCAACGATATCAAGTTCGCCGTTTCGTATTCGCCAGTTTCGATCTCTAATCGAGACGCCGTTCTTTATCAAATAGTCAACGACGACTTGTTCTGCTTTGATGCCAGTCTCGTAGCTGTCTGGACGCTGTTTTTCAAGTTTTGCAATCGGGGCGAATGAACGGCGATGAAGCAGCGTTGTCCCATGCCGCTCGATTGCTTGCCTGTGCGCTGCCGTGCCGTAGCCGACGTGACGACCAAACCCATATTCGGGATACAGAACATCCTGTTCTGACATATACGCATCCCGAGCGACTTTAGCGATAATCGATGCCGCTGATACCGCCGGAATCAACCCGTCAGCTTTTGCCATTGTTTGTACATACCGGCCCTTATTCGTGTCGGCTAAGAAGTTAATCGTTCCATCGATAATAATTTCCTGATACGATGCGGTGATGCGCTCAACGGCACGGATAGTCGCCACCCGCAGTGCTTTCGCTAGGCCTATTTCATCGAGTTCATCTGAATGAACCCAGCCCAAGCCGTAGCCAAGCGCTTGTTCTCGAATCAGCATATCGAGCTGATCTCGTTTCTTTTTCGTCAATTTTTTACTATCAGCGAGTCCGTCAATTGTAAAGCCTTCGGCGAAAACTACCGCACCAACAACTAATGGCCCCGCCCAAGGCCCTCGTCCAACTTCATCAATTCCCAGAATCATATCTTCATTATCCCATAGAAAAACCGGCTCGAGACGATGAGCCGGTTTTTGTTAAGAATTACAGGATTAGCTTTCGGCGTTGTGACGCGCTTCAACTTCTGCTTGCTTTGCCTCAAGCTCTGCATCTGCAGCGGCTTTTTCAGCAGCTTTGGCTTCTGCTGCAGCCTTTGCTTCTTCTTTCAAGCGAGCTGCTTCGGCTTCGGCGTGTGGGTCGCGAACGTCATTCACTGATTCGCGGTCAAATTGAACACCCTTCAGACGGGCGCTCTTACCACTTCGTTGACGCAGGTAAGATAGGTAGTTACGGCGAACCTTAGATCGGCGGACAATTTCAATTTTTTCTACCAATGGACTGTGGAGCAAGAAGCTCTTTTCAACACCAACACCACTGGCGATTTTACGAACGGTAATGCGAGCCGTGTGTGATTTGCTGCGGTCGACACGAATGACGACGCCTTCAAATACCTGAATACGCTCTTTGCTACCTTCTTTAATTTTTTGGTGAACACGCACGGTGTCGCCGCTCTTTGCGTCGATAACCGCCGGCTTTTTCTGCTGGGCATTCACCTTTTGAATTAGTTCAAAACTCATGATCGTCTCTTGTTATTACGTTATTTTGTCAATCGAATATCCAATATACCATAAAAAATCGAAATTTAAAAGGGTTTAAGGCTAAATTACTCTGTTAATTTCCTCTAAGGTCGTCTCGCCACGCAGCGCCGCCAAGACGCCATGCTGCAACAGCGTCACCATACCATTCGCCTTGGCCGTTTTCTCAATCGATTCCGCGTGAACATCGTTCACGTCACCCCTTAGATACTGTTGAATTTCGTCATCAACAACCAGCTGCTCCATGATGACTATCCGGCCACTATATCCAAACGGTGAATCGTCGGTCTGGACAGCTCGCCATAGTTTAAATGAATCGAGGTCAGGCTTTTCGGCGTGGTCTGGCAAATCATTCAAGACGGCTTTAACCCAGTTTCGTGTCGCTTCGTCCGGTTCGTATTCTTCTTTCGTGTTGTCGTCGAGCCGTCGAACAAGCCGTTGAGCAATCACCAATCGAATCGCCGAACTAAATATTGGGTTCGTCCCAATCAGATCAATCATACGACTAAATGCGGCTGACGTGTTATTCGCATGGAAGGTTGAGAGTACCAGGTGACCGGTAATTGACGCCTGAACGGCTGTTCGAGCCGTATCAGCATCGCGAATCTCGCCCACCATCACGACATCTGGGTCAAGACGCAGCACGGAACGCAAATGGTCGGCAAAACTCTGACCTTTGGTTGTATCGACAGGAATTTGCGAGACCCCACTGACACTATACTCAATCGGGTCTTCGAGGGTAATAATTTTTCGATCGGTCGAGTTTAGCGCGCTAATCATACTATACAGCGTCGTCGACTTACCCGAGCCAGTCGGACCGACCATCAAGACCATGCCGCGTGGGTGACTAATAATTCCGTCGATTTCTTGCCGTTCGACCTGTCCAATACCCAGTCGGTCGAGATTCAGCATCGATTCGTCATAAGTAAAGAGGCGAATCACCGCATCCTGCCCGTACATGGTCGGCACCACTTCGACACGCATATTCAAAAGGTGAGTGCCTGCATCGTCAGTTAACTCTTTTTGCAAATGCCCCGATTGCGGTTCAGTCGACGCTGTCGATAGATTTGCTCGTGACGCCAAAGCGCCAATCAGCATGTGGTAG
>JAUIDL010000070.1 GCA_030428585.1 bacterium
ACCGGTATGAAACGGTATTTACGCGAACTGAAACCGACTGTTTTTGAAGATATCGTTGCGATGGTGGCGTTATATCGACCAGGGCCAATGCAATTTATCGACGAATTCATCAAGCGAAAGCATGGGCTGAGTGAAATTACCTATATGCATCCAAAAATGGAGAACGCGCTCGAGAATACCTACGGTGTCTTGGTTTATCAAGAACAGGTGATGCAGATTTCGAAAGATCTAGCTGGGTTTACGGGAGGTGAAGCCGATACCCTTCGTAAAGCAATCGGTAAGAAGTTAGTTGATGTGATGGCAAAGATGAAACAGCGGTTTATTGACGGTGCTGTTGAGTCATCGGGCGCAAATCGTCAGGACATGGAAGTGTTTTGGAAACAGCTTGAAGACTTTGCGGCCTATTGTTTTAACAAATCCCACGCCGCCTGTTACGGACTGATATCGTACTGGACGGCGTACCTGAAGGCGCATTATCCGGAGGCCTTTATGGCGGCGCTAATGACCAGTGACCAGGACGATATTGAACGGCTGGCAATTGAGATTAGCGAATGTAAGCATATGGGAATTACTGTTTTGTCGCCTGATGTGAACGAGAGTTTCGTCGAGTTTGCGGTGGTGCCAGATAAAAAGGAAATCCGCTTTGGTATGGCGGCGGTTAAGGGTGTTGGGGTTTCGGTAGTTGAGGAGATATTACGGGCACGTGAAGATGGTAAATTTGCTTCGGTTGAGGACTTCGCCAAACGGGTCTCGACTAGCAAGGTGAATAAAAAGGCATGGGATTCGCTGATCAAGACTGGTGCATTCGACACAATGGCTGATCGCTCCGACTTACTGTTTAACCTGGAGACAATTCAGGGATATGCCTCGAAACTACAAAAAGAAGCCCTGAGTGGCCAAACCGATTTGTTTGGCGGTATGGTGGAAGGATTAGCGCAACCAACTGTTAACTTGCAAGAAGCTCCCGTCAAGCATACAAACAAAGAGCGCCTTACTTGGGAGCGAGAACTACTAGGACTATATATTAGTGCCCACCCTCTCGATAACTACGATACGTATTTTGAAGAACAAACAGTTCCACTGACCGAGCTGAAAAGTGATATCGACGGTCGGCCGATTACGATTGGGGGCATTGTGACGTCAATGCGAACGATTGTCACGAAATCAGGTTCGAAAATGGCCTTTGTCAAGATTGAAGATAAAACAAACGAAGCCGAAGTTATCGTTTTTCCGAATTTATACGAGCAAATTGGCGGATCGCTGATTCAGGATGCGGTAATCAGAGCATCTGGTAAGGTGAACGCGCGGGATCGTGACGGTAATGTGACCGCCGACGTTAAACTGATTGCTGACGATATTCAGCTGGTTGACGATGAAGAACTTCGTAACTACGAATCACATGGCGCAAAGATGTCGCGGCCAAAAGCTCGAAAGCTGCCGGCAAACGCAAAAAAACCAAAGTCTACCGGACTGGCGACAGAGAAAAAAGCAGAATCGTATACGGTCATTACTTCTGAACCGCTGAAAAAACTCTACATCCATATCAAAGATCCCGATGACCAACAGACGCTGACGAACATTAAAGAAGCCTGTGGCGAGTTCTTGGGCATTTGCGACGTAGTCTTGGTGCTTGGAGCGGATAAGAAGTCAGCGATAAAAATGCCGTTTCGGGTCGACCCTAACGACGCACTAGTCGGCAGACTAGTGAAGATTTTGGGTGAAGACGCGGTGGCACTCAAGTAGTCAGAGCGTATAAGGCGACACCCGTCGCAACACTGACGTTAAACGATTCTTTGCGGCCCTGCATGGGGATCTCAATAATGTCTTCACATGCCCTACGGAGCTCATCCGTAATACCGCTAACTTCTTCGCCAATCAAGAGTGCGAGTTTTGCCGGTGCGACGTAGGTATCCAGAGGAACGCTTCGTTCATCTTGTTCGAGACCGACGATTCGATAGCCAGCTTCTTTTAAATGGGTTAAAGGCGGTATCTTGGCATATTCAAAACTGACGATTGTCTCGGCACCGAGGGCTGTTTTATGAATTTGCTGCGTTAGTTTTTCGTGAATGTGCGGCAACCGCGAGTCGTTTGACAGTGTTGGATATGGGGTATAGCCACTAAAGATGACACGAGAGACTCCGAAGCCTTCAGCGGTGCGGAGCAACGAGCCAACGTTATGGGTCGAACGGATATTGTGGACGAGGAGAATAATCTCAGGCATAGAGCAAGTATACCACTATAAAATGCTTACGTTTTTTGCTACCATGAGTAGCAATGGACGAGGAACAAGTACAGCGTCAACGACGTGATCAAGACGAAGCGACGACCCAGGGTCGTGCGGCTGTCTTAGGGTTGCCATATCTGGATACGCGTGAGATTGCCGACGCGATAGATTTAGTTCCTGACGTGCTGTCCGTCGATGAGATGCGACGAGGGCGAATCGTTCCCTTAAAAGCAGGGGGTGAGTCAACGCCGTGGGAATTTGGGGTGACGACGCAGACGCCACAATCATTACTGCGAGAACTGACAGCAAAATATAACGCCCACGCCGAGAATGCTAATTATCAATTGATTAGTCAGAGTGGCTATAACGCATTGATGAATCGTTACGACCCGCCAAAGCAGGTCGTCTACGATGATATTCAAATTGGTAGTGAAGGTGATAGCCAGACGCTACAAGCCGTTAGTGAAACACTGAATTCTGTTGCAAGCGATAAAGTCTTCGATTTCCTGATTGAGCAAGCTGACAAATTGGGCGCGAGCGACATTCACATTGAAAATCAACGCTCGGCCATTCGGATTCGGATGCGTATTGACGGTGCACTGCACCCGGTCGCCGAAATTAAATCAGAACGCTATCATATGCTAATTGGTGCTTTGGCGTCGCGAGCCAACCTCTCGACGGCCTCGACAGAACCGCAATCAGGTCATTTGCAAAAGGAACTTTCTGATGAATCAGGGTCGCACCTCTTGAATATGCGTGTTGAGGTGGTGCCGACAATGTACGGACAGGATGCGGTCATCCGTCTCTTTACTTATGACGAATCGATGCTCAATCTAGACCGATTGGGTATTGGACAGGTCGAACGGCAAGAAATCGACAGTATCATTAGTCATCCACGAGGGATGGTCTTGATGGTCGGTCCGACCGGATCAGGTAAGTCAACGACGCTGTATAGCATGATTAGCGCGCTTAACTCGACCGATCGAAAAATTATTACCCTCGAAGACCCGATTGAGTATAGTGTCAGTGGGGTCTCGCAAATCCCTGTCGACACGACGAAAGGCCAAAGTTTTGCCGACCATTTGCGTTCCGTGCTGCGTCTTGACCCAGATGTCGTGATGGTGGGCGAGATCCGCGATGCTGATACGGCTCGAACAGCCGTTCAGGCGTCAATTACCGGTCACCTGGTACTCTCAACCTTCCATG